>JAKAHQ010000037.1 GCA_021814855.1 Bacteroidota bacterium
AATGATTTTGATTTCTCATTCACTTCTATCCTATCTATTTTTCCGCGAAGCTTAACATTATCCAATTCTACCGGTGCCGAATCGCTGAGTATACTATCGGATTCAGTCTCATTCAATCTTCCGAAACTTACTTCAAAGAACAATGGCAGAAATTCATCATCGCATTTTTGTTCCACTTCGAGAAATTTATAAAGAATAGATTCTTTCCTGTTGGAATTAAGTCCAAGTATTTTTTCTTTTTCGTAAAAAGTAAGAGGTGATTTAAACGCTGCCGTTTGTATTTGCGCTTCCGCGATTTTGAATATTAGGTTTTCCGCCTCGCTAAAAATTTTTGCATCGCAGCCGGCAATTTTAATTTGACGGTCCCGCAAGGTGGAATAAAATTCATAAAGTATCGAATGCAACAATCGACCCATTTCGATTGCTTCGATATCTTCGGTTGGCTCTTCCACCGTTTCGATGCCCAAAACTCTTTCCATAAAAAATTTGAACGGGCACTTGGCGTATGTTTCAAGCTGTGAAATTGAATATTGTTTCGAAAGATACGTTCCCAATTTTTGCGCAGATTCTTTATGGCACGAATCGTCCAACCCGCTTACATCACCGGCTAATAAATTTCCCGTAAACCCGGAATCGGCAAAAGGATTTGAGCTTCTCAGACTTTCAATTTGAAGAGCGAAAGAAATTTTTTGTGAATCGATAACGCCGTCTTGGTTTATTAATGTTTTTGTTGCTTCAATTCCGTACCTGCCAACTAAGATTTGCAATTCGCTCCCGGAAAAAATTTGATTCTTAAAGTCGTCCTCGTTTTTTTCGATAAATAAAAAGACGCGCTCCAAATCTTTAAGAAAGGTAGAGATTACTTTTTCCTTTCCGTCCTCTGTTTTATAATAGCTAACGTATAATCTTTTATTCCATGAACGGAGCGATTGATAAAACATGTAGCGTTCTTCCAATTGATGTACGAAAGCTTTTTTTCTGAATGAGCCGGAAAAAAAGATTTCGGGATTATATCGTGTCGGAAGGTCGCCGTCGCAAAGTCCGCCTATAAAAACATAATCGAAAAGGAGTCCTCGTATTTCTTCAAGGTTGGTTACTTGAACGCCGTAATCCGATTTTTCTTTTTCGTTGAATCTTGCCCAGCCGCATGCCGTCCTAATTTGATCCATGAAGAACCGCAAAGGGAATTTTTTTTCGCTGCCCGTTTCCCCGCCCAACAATAAAAAAACTTCCGATATAATTTCAATTAGTTCGGTAACAGCCCTTACATTTTTTTCCTGGTCTATTTCAATCTCAAGAAGCTTGAACGGCAGTTCCAATTTTACAATTAAATTTTTTAGATGGTCTTCAAATTCCGGGATAGTCAGTTTTTCTTCGAAGGGTCTTAAAAACCCGGCAATATTTTTTATGTCTTCAAGCGCTTTTAGGTATTCTTCCCTCTTTGCATTTTGATTTGTCTCACTGTCGCCCTTGTGCTTTATGTTTGCAACGGCGTCTTGCAGAGTGTTAATCCAATTTTGTTTCCCGGCAACAATATTAAGCTCGGAAGAAATCCTGTATAAATTCGAACTGTCGATTCCGGGTATACGAATAAATCTGCTGCTTATCGCTCTAAAAATATTTTTATAGAAGAAATTGTTCTCGGCGATTTCCAAAAAATTTACGAGCGCCGCTACAGGGCTGGAATTATCTAGCGGAGTTCTATCCGTTAAATTAAACGGGATGCCGTTCTTCGTGAAAACGTCTTTGATTATCGGAGAATAGTTTTGTATCTGGTTAAAGACAACGGAAATTTTATGAGGTTCAACTTTATGTATGATTACAAGATTTTTTATTTCCCTGGCTATTAATTCTACTTCCTTTTCGCGGTTAACGGCTTCCAACTTAAAAAGCTTTCCCGGCAAGTCAACTTTGCCGCCAAGCCGTTTTGAATTGAAAAGTTGTTCTCGGAGCGACAGATAAAAACTGTCTTGCTCAACCAGCGATCTGTCTTCTATTTTTTTGAAACCGGCATTTCCAAGTTTGGAATAACACCTATCAAGGTGACTAAATAGTTGATCATTGTCGATATAATAATCGAACGATATAAATGTTTTTGCTCCTTCCGCTAAAGAGATTTTTCTGACGATTTCCACTTCCGGATCGGAGAACTCGCTGAAGCCGTTTAGAACAATCAAGTCGGCATCGGGATATATCGCTTTGAATTGCTTTCTAATTTCTTTTTCGCTAGCGGCGTTTAACTCCCGGTAGATATCTCCTATTTCAAACGCGGAAAGGTTTGCGCATTTATTTAGGAATAGTTCGTATATCGCCGCGATGTCAAGCGCTTTGTCTTTTTCCGATTTATCGAGCGATGCGGACTCGCGCCGAAGAGTCTCCGGTGTTATACCGTGACGTTTATATTCGGAGATAACATTTTTAATTTTATCGAGTGTGCCGAAAGGTATTTCATCTTTGTAAACAGAGAAATAATTTAGCTTTAATTCGGTTGAGCATTGTTTAATAAAAACGGTTGCCGCTGCTTCGCTTAGCTTTTTAAAAGGAATAATTTCGGCAAGCAGTTTGCTCGAAAGCGTTCCCAATGTTTCAATATTAATTTCGGAAGCGGCATGATTGGGGTTGCGGGCAATTAATTCCTTCTTAACACTGCGCGCCTTACGATTTGTAGGTACTATCAGCACCAGTTCGTTTGATTTCCCGTTCTCAATTTTTTGGTCAATCAACAAATCAATATCAATGGAGGCAATATTTTCCCTCGATAGAATCATTTTCCAATCAACAAATTTTTATACGATTTCCTTATCTGCTTGGTCAAATCGAGATTTAAAATCCCGACAATCTCTTTGAACCTTTTCTCGGCATCTTTCCGATCGTCAAGAAGAAGAGTCTCGAGTTCGAGGAATTTACCCAAACCCTTAACAGTATCCAGGTGAACGCGCGTATTTTTATAGATGTAAAGTTTTCTCCGCTTCTCAACGGTGGCTTCTATATTTAAAAAGCCGCTCAAATATTTTTCCGGATTTTTTCCATCGAGGCGCAATAGTTCATAGTTGCTCCATCTCTTCCCTTTTTCGTCCCGGAGATATTTTATTAAAGTATAAGTTCCGTTTTCAACACGGAGCTTCAGCAGACCTTTATTAATTCTGTAATAGACGTCTTTTTGTTTTAGGATGCCTTTGTCCTCTGCCCGTATTTTTGCCATTATATTCTCAAATGCTCTGTGCGAGGGTACTTTAATTTTGAGCTCAAGATTAAGCGGCATGCGCAAACCTTTTGGTAATTAAGATTGTTTAATTGCCAGTGACATTTACAAAAACCGGCGAAAAAATTTTAGTTCGTTTATTTTTCAAATATAATATATATCTTTAGAAAGAAGCTTAGTAAAAGGAAATGTAAGATGAAAGTCCTAATGATATTTTTACTTTTGATACCGTTAAGTTTAACGAGCGCACAAAAAATTGGCGAGCTCGCTCCTGAAAAACCCCCGGAAGTGTTTCCTCCCAACAGCTGGGGCGCCGATTTAATGTTCGGCGAAGGCGGATTTGGGCTTGGCACTTTCTACAGGCATTCATTTTCGGAAACATTGACCGGCTTTGTTGATTTCTCAATTTCCGAATTGAAGGACGACCGCGAAGTTCAGTACATAGATTATTTTGGAAACACTTATACCCCCAATAAGGTGAACCGCGCGTTTCTTTTTCCGCTTAACTTTGGAGTGCAGTACAGAATATTCGCCAACTCGATTACGGACAGCTTCCGCCCGTTCATAAGTGTTGGCGTCGGGCCTAATATAGTGCTTACCACTCCTTACAATACTGAGTACTTTACGGCGTTCAAGTTTTCGAAAGCGCATTATGCAATAGGCGGCTATGTAGGCATGGGTGCCAATATTGGAATTAGTAAATCTAATCTTATCGGTATCAGCGTTCGATACATGTATGCCAGTGTGTTAGGGGATCCTGTAGAAACTATGATTGATACTTTTAAAAAAGATTTCGGGCAATTTTACATTACTCTAAATCTCGGGGTAATGTATTGAAATCGGAGTTAAAACCGTTCAGCGGGTTCAGCAAGGAAATATTTAAGTTTTTAAAAGATCTTGAAAATAATAACAATGTTGAATGGTTTCACACCAATAGGGATAGATACCAAAATTATTTGGTTGAACCGGCCAAAGCATTCATAAGAGAAATGGCACCGTTTCTTAACCGCTTAAATCCCGCAATACGAACCGAACCTAAATTCAACGAGACGATAATGAGGTTAAACAAGGATATGCGTTTTGCAAAGGGCGATCCTTACCGCGCATTTCTTTTAATCCACTTCGGCAAATTTAAACTGGACAGTGAATTTTACATCTACTTTGATCCGAATGATTTTGCCATGGGATTATTTATCAACCGCTCCGAAGAAGAAAATCTGTTCTTCAGAAAAAACCAGGTTAAGTTCAAAAAGGAAATTCAAGCCGTATGCGCCAAATTTAAAATCAACGAAAATTATTCTTTGAGCTATTTAGGAAAAGAGAACTCCCCAGTAAAAACAAAATTCAATGCCGATAAACACTTTGATTTTCTCGGCGGCCATGATCTGCTTCTTTTTGAAAAGGTGAAAAAGCCTGGCGAAAAAATCCTCTTCTCGGATGCAATCATAATCGAAATGATCAAAATGATCTCGGCTTTATACCCGCTTTATTGCTTTACCACTTCTCCTCAACCGATGAAAGAACTTCAAAAGTTCGAAGAAAATTTCGGCGATATAGTTTAATCTTGGTTATCGAAAAAACCTTAAACAAGTTTATGAAAAATTCCAAATCAGTTTTTCCATTTTATTGTGCACCCGATTGTAAACGTCTCCGGTACAGAGACGGGCTTGCCGCTCAGCAGTTCTTCAATTGCATTTAGCAGATAAAATGATTTTACCAATTTAGAGTCTTGCCAATTATCATCTATCTTTCCATGAAACACAAGTTCCCTCGCTTCATTAAAGAGAAAAATTTCCGGAGTGTGCGTGGCATCATAAGTCCTGGCAACATCCTGCGTTTCATCTCTAAGGTACAGAAAATTAAATGCATGGGATTTGGACCGTTCAACCATATTATCAAACGAATCCTCCGGATAATTCTTATCATCATTCGAATTGATAGCCAGAATCTGTAGATACTTTGCGTACCTTTCCTGTATTTCTATAATTCTTTTTTCATACGCTTGCACATAAGGACAGTGATTGCAGCTAAACATTACTATTACGGCCCTCTTTGCTTTGAAAGAGTCTATCGAATAAAAATTTCCATTCGTGGCCTTTAAAGAGAAGTCAGGCGCTTTTGATCCTATTTTAAGTGTCTTGGTAGCCATTAAGCCCTCCGCAAAAGGGAAATATTTCTTAAATTAATTTTAATTCAATTTCAGCTTTAGCTGGAACCTGAATACGGATTCTAAGTAAAAGTAAAAATTATAATGGAAAGATTGTGAGCCCAAAATCATCCGAAGAAAATTTATATAAATCATTATTCGATTCCTACGAAAAGTTTAAGGAATTGAAATTAAAATCTGATTTCATAAGACACTGCGAACTTACCGCATTAAAGGAATATTTGACGACCACAGGAAATCTTTCAGTTGAGTCGATAGGCAAATCGGTAGAGAACCGTGAGATAACGGCTTATACAATAGGAGAAGGCCCAATAAAGATACTTGCATGGTCTCAGATGCATGGGGACGAACCCACTGCCACAGCGGCAATTTTTGATATCATCCGGTTCTTTCAGCCCAGCGAATTGTTTAATGATTTCCGAACCAAGTTGTTGAAAAAAATAACCGTGCATTTTATTCCGATGCTTAATCCCGATGGGGCTGAAAAATATCAGCGTGAAAATATTTTTAATATTGATTTGAACCGCGACGCCGTTAGAAGACAATCGGATGAATCGCAAATACTTTGGAGTTACGCAGAAAAAGTTGCGCCGGATTTTGGATTTAACCTACACGATCAAAATAGTTATTACACTGCCGGCAACTTCAATAACCCTTCCGCAATTTCGCTTTTAGCTCCGCCTATGAACCATGTTAAAAGCATCAATTACGTGCGCGAAAAAAGTATGCAGGTTATCTGCAAAATTGCCGAAACTCTGTCGATGTTCATTCCCAACAAAATTGCGCGTTATACAGACGATTTTGAGCCGCGCTCATTCGGAGATAACTTTGTAAAAAAAGGAATCAGTGCAATACTGATCGAGTCGGGATTCCACCGCGACGATCCGAATAAAAATTTTGTTAGGAAGTTGAACTACCTTGCCTTATTGTGCGCCTTCAATAATATCGCAGATGAAAGTTATAGCGACATCGATCACAAAAAATATTTCGATCTGCCGGAGAATCAAGAACTGCTATTGGATCTAATTCTCCGAAACCTTTCATTGGTATATAACGGAAGAAAATTTACAATCGATGTCGGCATCAAGCGGGAAAAGCAGCTTGAAACTCAAACCGGGAAATTTTATTACAAAAGCAAGATAGCAGAACTTGGCGATCTCACAACGTTTTACGGAATTGAGGAATATGATTTACAAGGAATGGAATTGATATCGGGAAGTTATCTGGAGGTTGAGGGTCCTGCCAACTTTTCGATTTTAAAAGCCGGTAAATTAGAGATGCAAATCCTAAATGGATTTATTTTGGAACAAGATCACTCAAATTCAAATATTAATTGAGAAGATATTTTTTTAATTTGATAACCAAATAACAAAAACAAACAGTACCATCGCCCGGAAAGCAATAGAAAAAAACGTATGCGTGCCATCACAAATACTCTAACGGATCAAGAATTACAAAAAAGGTACGCCGAGTTTGAAAAAGAAGCTATTCCTTACATGGACGCCGTTTATAATTTTGCTCTGCGTATGACAGGCGATGAAGACGATGCCGACGATTTGGTTCAGGAAACATATCTCAAAGCTTTCCGCTTCTTCGATAAATTTGAAAAGGGCACTAATTGTAAAGCTTGGTTGTTCAGAATCTTAAAGAACTCGTACATAAACGATTACCGGAAACAAACAAAGGAGCCGGATAAGGTTGATTACGAGGATGTGCAAAATTTTTATGAGACGATTAAGTCGGACGAAGTAGAAAGCAAGCATTATGAGAACGACGCGTTTACAAATTTACTCGACGATGAAATTTCCAGTGCCATTACAGAGTTGCCCGAAGATTTTAGAACCGTCATTATTCTCAGCGACATAGAAGGATTTACATATGAAGAGATTTCGGATTTTGTTGATATACCGGTCGGAACAGTGCGTTCCCGTTTGCATAGAGCCCGTAAAATGTTGTATGCTCAATTGTACGACTACGCTAAGGACCACGGATTTGTAGTTAAAGGAAAATCGGCAAAACAAAATTAGTACACAGATTAAAAATGGAACTAGTAGAAGAAATCACGGCATTCGTCGATAACGAACTAAACGACTATCCTATCAAGTGCAGGATGGAAGAACTTATTGGATTCGATTTCGTGATTCAGCAGGAATATTTAATCCAAAAAAATGTTAAGGACTTGCTAAGAAAAAGATTTGCATGTTGCGCAAAGTCAAATCATCTTAGAGAAAGGATTAGAGAAAGAATTCGTCAATCAAAAATAAATTAATACCTATGTTCAACATTCACACCATTGTAGTACCGACTGATTTCAGCCGGCTTTCCCGTTCCGCTTTTGAATACGCTAAAGATGTAGCGGAGATGTCGGACGCAACAATTCACCTAATTCATGTGCTGGAGAAAAACCCTCATTTTATACAGCAAAAGGTTTCTGATCAATCCGAAGCCGAGTTTATAAGAGCTGCAGAAAATGAAGCTGAGAAAAAGTTACTCTCGGCTAGGGAAGAATTCGAAGATTCGGAAATTCAAATAGTGCATTGCCTACGTAAAGGAGTCGATTATGAAGAAATTGTAAATTATGCCAAAGAAGTAAACGCAAGTTTAATTGTGATTGCTACTCACAGCCGGACAGGGGCACTACACAATTTATTAGGCAGTGTGGCCGAAAAGGTTATACGCTATTCAAAGTGCCCGGTTTTGGTAATTCCTCCTTCGGAAGATTAGAAAAATAATCCGCTCCAATTTGATTATTTAAGCCCAATTCCATAGGTTTGACACGCAAAAATTTTTCAACAAGAAGGCAGGTGATAAAAGTTGGTTGGAATTACCGTTCAAGAGAACGAGAATATTGATAAAGCGTTAAAGCGTTTTAAAAAGAAATATGAACGTTCCGGTATTTTGAAAGAGTACAAAAAAAGGACCTCATACGTTAAACCGTCGATCGAAAAAAGAATGGACGCAATAAAAGCTAAACGTAGAGCATCGCGCGACCAAGCCATGCGTGATAGAAAAGGTTGATTGGCTAAATGTAGTTTAAAACAAAAAACCCGGTTATGCCGGGTTTTTTGTTTTATGAGGGAAGATTTTTTTACCGCTTATTTTTTTCTTATGATTGTTCAAATAATTCTTAGTAAAATACGAAGTTATTTTTTCAAAGGCGTCGTCTACTGTGCTTGAAAAATCAAACAGTTTCATATCGCTTGAATTTATCATTCCGTGTTCAATCAGCTTATCAAAATTAATTACCTCGCGCCAGTAACTCTCTCCGTAAATTAAAATCTTTAGCGGGCTCGATTTTTTATGTGTTTGAACAAGAGTCAATATTTCCATCAATTCGTCCATCGTTCCGAATCCTCCGGGAAATGCGATAAGAGCTTTTGCCAGGTATGAAAACCAAAACTTTCTCATAAAGAAATAATGAAACTCAAATGCGAGGTTAGGGTCGACATACTTGTTAACAAACTGTTCAAACGGTATGCTGATATTCAAACCAATAGAAGGACCTTTGGCAAGTTTAGCGCCTTTGTTTGCCGCTTCCATTATGCCGGGACCCCCACCGCTGCAAACAATAAATCTTTTTTCATTAACCGGAAGCGACATTGACCATTCCGTCAAACGGCGCGAAAGTTCAACAGCATCTTCATAGTACTGCGACATTTCCAAAACTTTAAGCGCGTTATTAAATTTTCGTTTTGAAGAAGGAGCTTTTTCTTTTTTAGCCGAACTCAAAAGTTTTAATGCCTCCCTTCGAGATATGATTCTTGCAGAGCCGAAAAATACTATTGTATCCACGATGTTGTTTTTTTCGAATCTTGACTTAGGTTCATAAAATTCCGAAAGGATTCTTACCGTGCGCGCATCAGGGGAGTTTAAAAAATTAAAATTATTATATGCCTTTACGGGCTTAGCGTATTTTTTCATTTTAGCACCAATAGAAATTTGAAGGAAGGATGTCGATATCATTCTG
>JAKAHQ010000038.1 GCA_021814855.1 Bacteroidota bacterium
GATCTTTTAGCTGCTTTCTCCATCAAATCTAGAAACGGTTTGAATAAATCAATTGGCACTGGAAATATTGTTGTCGAATTTTTCTCCGCCGCAACTTCGGTCAATGTTTGCAGAAATCTTAACTGCAAAGCATACGGCGAACTGCTTATTATTTGCGAAGCGTCGGCTAAACGCTGCGAGGCCTGGTATTCTCCTTCGGCATGAATAACCTTTGCGCGCCGCTCTCTTTCTGCCTCGGCCTGCCGAGCAATTGCGCGCTGCATCTCCTGCGGTAAATCGACATTCTTAACCTCTACCAAAGATACCTTAATGCCCCACGGTGCGGTGTGCATATCCATCGTTTCTTGAAGCAGCCGGTTGATTTTCTCGCGTTCCGACAAAAGCTCATCAAGTTCCGATTTGCCCAAGATGCTTCGCAGAGTAGTTTGCGATAACTGCGAGGTCGCGAAAAGAAAATTTTCAACTTCCACAATTGCTTTCGAAGCTTCTATAACCCTGAAATAAATTACAGCGCTTACTTTGATAGAAACGTTATCTTTGGTAATTACATCTTGCGGCGGAACATCCATTGCTACGACGCGAAGACTTACCCTAACCATGCGGTCGACAATGGGAATAAGAAAAATCAAACCGGGGCCCTTTGCCCCGATTAATCTTCCCAATCTAAATATTACGCCGCGCTCATACTCGCGTAAAATTCTTATCGCGCTCGAAAGTATGATGATAATGAAAAATATAAGTATAAAAAGAATGGTTACAGATTCCGGTTTCATGAAATTCTCTCCTCAAAATTTATTGCCGTTAATTCAGATCTACTCCTTTATAAGTCGTGATTGGTTCTTCGAACAATAAGTTTTAAATCTCTTATAGACGAGATTATTACATCTTTGCCTTCCTCAATTTCATCGCCGGAAGATTGCGCATTCCAAATCTCGCCGTGAACCATTATTTGTCCGGCTTTCTGCGGCCCGATTGGAGACAATGTTTTTCCCGTCTCGCCTATTAATCCTTCGCTGCCGGTAGCGGGCTGCCTTCTTTGCGCCGCAATTCCTTTGCCGAGCGCAAAAACAAAAAATAGAGTTGTAAGAATTGTTGCGGTGATAATCACGCTTAAAGATAGGTGAACGAATTCGAGCGACGTATCGGTGTTCAGCAGCATAAGCGAGCCGATTAAGAATGAAATTATTCCGCCCGCTGTAAGCAAGCCGTGACTTACAACTTTTATTTCCGCGACAAAAAGAATTACAGCGAAAACGATAAGTGCCAAACCGGCATAATTAATCGGCAATGTATGCATCGAATAAAAAGCAAGTATGAGCGAAATTACCCCGACAATACCAGGCAAAATAGAACCGGGATTGCTGAGTTCAAAAATTAATCCGTATATGGCAATCATCATTAATATGTAAGCGATGTTTGGATCGCTGATGATGTATAAGAATTTTTGTATAGCGTTCATTTGTATTTCGCGGATTTGCGCATTCCGAGTATGAAGTATTTGCATCCCGCTTACTGTTTCAACTTTTTGCCCGTCAAGCCGAACAAGAAGACTGTCAACGTTCTTCGCTATTAGGTCGATTACATTTTCTTTGAGTGCTTCAGATTCTGGAAGTGAAACACTTTGCCGTACGGCTTTTTCTGCCCACTCAATATTGCGATGACGTTTTTCGGCAATGCTTCTTATAAATGCCGCCGCATCGTTGGTGGCTTTCTCCATCATAATATCGGTGGAATCTTTACGGTTCTGTCCGCCGCTTTCGCTCATCATAACCGGGTGAGCCGCGCCTATATTTGTGCCGGGAGCCATCGCAGAGATGTTTGCCGCCATAGCAATGAATACTCCTGCGGAAGCAGCTTGAGCGCCGGAAGGATAAACATAAATTATTACGGGAATTTTTGATGCTAGCAGGTCGCTAACAATTAACCTTGTCGATTTAAGCAGTCCGCCGGGAGTATTAAGTTTTATTACAAGGCATTCCGAACTATCGGATTCTGCTTTTTTAATTGTGTTATGAATGAATTCGGCTACTGGAGGATTTATCGCGCCGTCAATTTCGATTATGTCTACAAAAAGTTTTGAGGAAGGTTGTTCCTGGTAAAAGAGGAAAAATAAAAGCAAAGATATTGTTGCCAATTTCATTTTCATTCTCCTTAACGGTAGAATGATTAATGGTCACCAAGACGGTAAAATCATAACATGATATTCATTCCGGTAAAAATGTAATCAATTCTTTTCCAAGTATCAATTTCTAATTCAGCCCTCTTGTTTTACTTTATTTTCAAACTCATCTATTTTGCTTCGGATAATTTGCGCGCTTTTTTTCAAAGCTTCTTTTTCATCCTGATCTAATCTTAACGGAATAGCCCCGAGATCGCCGCCGCCGCCGATTAAATGAGGCAGTGAAAGAGAAACATTTTTGATTCCTTCAATTTCATCCATAGGAGTTGACACAGTTAGTATTGCCCGGTTGTCGCGGGCGATAACATCAACTAAACGAGCTATGGCAGCGCCGATGCCGTAGTAAGTAGATCCTTTACCGGCAATAATTTTATATGCCGCGTTTCGCACACTGCCGTCAATTTCACTTTTTACTTTTTCATCAAATTCAACTCCCCTGAACTTTACAAAATCTTCGAGCGATACGCTTCCAATACCAACACTCGACCAAGCCAGTACTTCCGAATCACCATGCTCGCCGATTACATAACCGTGAACGTGCTGCGGGTCGACGCCAAGATGTCTTCCGAGCAGCGCGCGGAATCTTGCGGTGTCTAACGTTGTACCCGAACCGATAACTTTTGAAGAAGGGAATCCGTATTGGGCCGCTATCTTTGCGCACAAATGTGTGATTACGTCCACAGGGTTGGTTGCTATTAGCAAGATTGCATCCGGTGCGTGCTTAAGAGAATTTGAAATAATTTTTTGGAGTATCACAGCGTTCCTTTCAAGAAGCATCAATCTTGTTTCTCCCGGCTTTTGTGCGGCCCCCGCTGCAATAATAATTGCCTTCGACCCTTTTAAGTCTTCATACTTGCCTGCGTGAACGTCGGTTGCCTGAAGGAACGGAACGGCATGTTGAATATCGGCGGCCTCGGAAATAGCTCTGTCTTCGTTAGCGTCTATCATAACAATTTCGCTGGCTGCTCTTCTCATTACAATCGCATACGCGGATGTAGAACCGACTAATCCGTTGCCTATTACTCCTACTTTCATTTTAGCTCCAGGTAATTATTTATATACAATACAAAGTTGTTTCGGAAAATGTTCCGCTCGGTTGATATGTTTGGAAGAAAAGAAATGTTTACTTTGGAAGTCCCGGTTTGTACAGCCAATCTTGAAAAAGCCGGTCTAGATTTTTATTTGAAACCGATTCCATTACATTCTCAAAATCTTTGGTGGTTACGTTGGAGTGCTCGAATTTTCTGTAATATTCTTTTATGCCATTGAAAAAAATGTCGTCGCCCAATTCGGTACGCAGCTCGTGAAGAAAGAGAGCGCCTTTCTGGTAATTTTCTACATTCAGTAAATCTCCAAGATGCAGATAATGATCCGTAATTACCGGGAGGGTATTAGAGCTATGCATTAGATAATCGTTGCGCGTTCTCTGCAGCATCTGCTTAAATGCATCTTCCCCCTCGCGATGCTCAAAGTAGAGCATTGAAAAATATGTTGCGAAACCCTCGCTCAGCCAAAGTTCCGGCCAGTCGGATTTTGTAACGTCGTCGCCGAACCATTGATGGGCAATCTCATGCGCAAGCACTTCATCGTTCCCGGATTTATTCTGTTCCAGCGAACTTGTCTGCGGAAGAAAAATTGCGCTGCTGTTTTCCATGCCTTCAAACATTGGCGAGGATACTACTATGGCCAATTTGCTGTAAGGATAAGGCCCTATTAATTTTTCGTAGAAGCCCACAATTTCCGGAACATGATCGAATTCCAAAGCTACTTTATTTTTGTCTTCGGGAAAGGTATAATAAAAAATAGGAATTCCCGATTCCGTCTTCGCAGTTGCTATGTAAAAATCGCATACGCCGATGACCATGCAGTAGGTAGGAATTGGCGTGTCCATTTCATAACTGTAGGTTACATTATTTGAGTCGGACGAAACAGCCCCGGTGAATGTGCCGTTGGCAATAACTTCGTATTGTTTGGGCGTGTTAACTTTAAATGAGACCGTTGCCTTATCCGAAGGATGATCGATAGACGGGAACCAATACCGTGCCCGGTTTGCCCAGTTATCACTGAACGCACAGTAGTGGCCGTATTTGTTTATGCTGATTATCAATCCGTTTTTCGGATTGCCGGAATACTCGAAGTAAATTTTATGAATAGTATTAGCAAACAATACTTCCCGCGTGGATATCGTAATTATGTTGTCGTCATATTGAAACGGCTGCATAAGTCCGTCAAACGTGCACCGGGTAATATTCATTTCTTTTAGATTGAACATTAGTTGACGAATCTCTGCGAGAGTATTAAAAGTAATTTCTGCGGAGGCGGTAATAAATTTTTTTGACGGATCGATTTTTATGTTGATGGAATAATGCAGTATATCAATTTTACCCGCCATGATATTCGAATCGTCTTTATTGGGAAAGCCGAATAAAGGTATAGCCGCGAATAAAAAAATTACAAGAATTCGTTTCAAATAAACTTTTCACCCGTGAATTAATTTCAACCGTAAAAATAATCTATTTACCTGAACGGATAAAATTCCGCCGCTTAAATTTAATTATTAATCCACCGCCTAAAATTTTGGCTGGTTGCCGGCACCGTTGCTGAATGTTTCTGTTATCCTTAATCTCGTAAACAGCAGGCTGAAAATTAAATGATACACGCCGAATTTGAAAAGATTAAAATGTCACTACAGCTTTAACAACGCCGTCGTCGTATCCGGCAACAAGGTCGAACGCTTTTTGAGTTTGATCAAGCGGCAGTCTGTGAGTAATCATAAAATCCGGAGAAATTTTGCCGGAAGAAATTAATTCTATAACGGGCTTTACACATTCGTTTTGTCTTCGAACGTTCTGAATAACAATTTCCTTCCGCCGAATCTTGCTGATGTCGAATGAAATTTTATCGACTTCCGGAATTCCGACGAGCAAGAGCACACCGCCTGGTTTCAATAGATCGACAGCCTGATCAACCGCTTCCTGCTTTCCGCAGCACTCAAATACCGCGTCAAACGGTTCGACATTAATTTTCTTAAGATACTCAACAACATCTACTTTATCAGGATTAGCCACCCACGCGGCCCCGTTTTGCCGCGCGATTTCCAACCTGTAATCAAGTTTATCCGTTGCTAATATTTTATTTATCCCTTGCGACTGCAATGTAAGCATAACGCTTAAGCCGATTGGCCCAGAACCGAGTATTCCAACTTGCCCGGCTCTCAGAAAGTTATTCATAAGTTGAACCGCATAGTAACCTATGGTTAACGGTTCAACCAGCGCGGCTAATTCGGCAGAGATATTTCGCGGCACTTTAAAACAGTTTCGTTCCGGTAGAACAATGTACTCGCTCAAACATCCTTCCAGTTGCCCGGGGCATCCGAGAAATTTTTGGTTTAAGCAAGTATGAAACCGACCCTTTAGACATTGCGAGCATTTTTGACATGATACAAGCGGATCGACGGCAACAAGATCGCCGGGCTTTACCGTTTTAACATCTTTGCCGGTCTCTACAACATAGGCGGAAAATTCGTGACCGATAGTGAAAGGAAAATTAATAACCTGGTCGCCGATTCGTCCTTCTTTGAAATAATGAATGTCTGAGCCGCAAACTCCCATCACGGCAACTTTGAGCAAAATATCATCGGCGTTTATTAAAGCAGGAATGTTTGATTCAAGTACTCCAAACTTTTCAATTCCACTTAAAGCTATTTTTTTCAATCCGAATTCCTCTCGTCTAAAAATTTTTTTCCGAAAAAGCTCTCACATCTATGGCCATCATGCCTGCTTTTATTGCCGCCTCCAAACCGGGGTCGCCGTCTTCGAATACCTGGCACAATTTCGGTTCGACATTTATTCTTTTTGCTGCTTCGAGAAATACAGCCGGATCCGGTTTTGGCTTCAATACATCATCGGCAGTAACAACAGCATCAAATAAATGAAGAATACCAACTGTTTCCAATTCTGCCAGAACAATATCTCTTGCGCTTCCGGACGCTATTGCAAGCGGCAGAACCTTGTAAAATTGTTTTGCTATATCAACAACAGGTTTAACCGGCAGAACATTGTGAAGACGTTCTTTCATGATTTTTTGTTTTGCCTCCACCACTTTCGACGGCTCAAGTTCCGTGCGGAATTTATCGTTATAGAGAGAGACAATTTCCAATTCCTTCATGCCTTTAAGAGCATAAAGAAATCGTTCGTCATAAACAGCGCCGAAATTGGAAAGAGTCTCCTTCCATGCCGTCATGTGAAGCGGCATCGAATCCACGAGAGTGCCGTCGCAATCAAAAATTAATCCGCGCACGTGTGGATGAACAAATATATTATTCATGCAATTACGTTTGGAATCTGGGATAAAATTTTTCGATAACGAATTTGTTACCCCTTTCTAAAATATAATTCATTCCAGCGTAATTCCTTTTTAAACTCGGAAATCTTGGTCGAATCGTCTATCAACAGGTATTCGATGTTCGCCATCTCTGCAAAGTCTTCCATGTATTCGGAAGTAATTGCCATCGAAAATCCAGTGTGATGAGCACCGCCGGCCAGTATCCATGCGCCTGCGCCGATTTCAAGATTTGGTTTCGGAATCCACATCGCACGGGCAACGGGAAGTTTTGGTAACGGCTTATCCGGCGCTACAACTTCAACTTCATTCACAATTAATCGGAAGCGATTTCCCATGTCTATTATAGATGCGTTCAGGCCGGGTCCGCTTGGAACATTAAATACCAATCTCGGCGGATCATCTTTACCGCCGATACCGAGTTTGTGAACTTCAAGACTTGGCTTCCCTTCGGCGATTGATTCGCACACCTCAAGCATGTGAGCGCCGAGAACTTTCATACCGGAAGGATCCATGTGATAAGTATAATCTTCCATGAAGGATGTTCCGCCTTTTAATCCGGAAGACATAACTTTCATTGCACGTACGAGAGCGGCGGTTTTCCAATCGCCTTCTGCGCCGAATCCGTAGCCGTCGTTCATCAAACGCTGAACCGCTAATCCCGGCAATTGTTTTAAGCCGTGTAAATCTTCAAACGTTGTTGTGAAAGCTTTGAATCCTCCTTCGGAAAGAAATGCTCTCATTCCCAATTCAATCTTTGCGGTCTCGCGGAGATTTGAATATTTATCGCCGCCTTTTTTTGCCGCAGCAGCAACATGGTATTTGGTATCATATTCATTTACCAGCTTGTCGATTTCCGAATCTGAAATTTTATTTATCGCATTTACAAGTTCGCCAACGCCGTAACCATTTATTGAATACCCGAAACGTATTTGCGCTTCAACTTTATCGCCTTCCGTAACGGCAACCTCGCGCATGTTGTCTCCGAAGCGAGCGATTTTGGCGCCCTGCATATCCGCCCAAGCGGATGCGGCGCGCGACCAAACAGTAATTTTATTCTGTACCGACTTATCCTGCCAATGACCGACCACAACTTTTCTCGGTTTGTGCATCCGGGTGCAGATGTAACCGAACTCCCGGTCGCCGTGCGCGGCTTGATTGAGATTCATAAAATCCATATCAATAGAATCCCATGGAATGTCGCGGTTAAATTGAGTGTGAAGATGAACAAACGGCTTCTGTAAAATTTTTAATCCGGCTATCCACATTTTTGCCGGTGAGAAAGTGTGCATCCAAGTTATTAAGCCAATGCAGTTTTTTGAATTGTTCGCCTCGAGGCAAAGATTAAAAATGGCGTCCGGGGTTGTGAGAACAGGTTTAAAAATAATTTTTACAGGAATATTCCCCGACTGGTTCAAGCCGTTCACAATTGCCTGGGAATCTTCTGCTACTTGCTGCAATGTCTTGGGTCCGTATAAATGCTGGCTGCCGGTAGCAAACCAGATTTCATAATTAGTCAGATCGATCATAAGAACGTTCCTTCAAATAATTTTTTATTTTTGACCGTAATATGCGTTAGGTCCGTGCTTTCGCTGGTAATGTTTTTCTTTTATGTAACCAGGTAATTCATCAATGTTTGGATTCAGCTCCATTGTACCAAGCGCCATCTCAGCAATGTGTTCGAGAATTAATCCGTTTCGTACCGATTCGCCGGCATTTTTTCCCCAAGTAAAAGGTGCGTGACCAGCAACCAACACGCCGGGCATTCCGGCAGCATCCAAAGATTTAAATCTTTCTACGATTACTAACCCGGTATTTTTTTCATAACCGGCATCAACTTCTTCCTTGGTTAAAAATCTTGTTACTGGAATTGTGCCGCAGAAATGATCGGCATGAGTTGTACCGAGACACGGAATTCCTTTGCACGCCTGGGCAAACATTACGGCGTACTTGCTGTGCGTATGGGTAATTCCGCCGATTTCCGGAAATGATTTGTAAAGTTCTATGTGTGTCGGAGTATCGCTTGAAGGTTTGCGGCTACTCTCAATTATTTTTCCGGTAAGATCAACAACAACCATATCCTCAACAGTTAGCCGGTCGTAGTCGATTCCGCTTGGCTTAATAACAATTAAATTCTTTTCCCGATCGATACCGCTGACGTTGCCCCACGTCAATGTAACAAGTCCGTACTTTACCAGTTCCGCATTGGCTTTTAAAACTTCTTTTTTAAGATCTTCTAACATTAGAACTCCTTTCTAACCTGGTCGCGTATTACGAGCAGCTCTTTCATAACATTGTACATACCGACGTTATAATCTTTAGTTCCGAATCCGTCGTGCAGCTGTTTATAAAGCTTATAAAGTTTTTTGTAGACCAAATTATTTTCCGTGTTTGGTTCGTAAGATTTTGTTGTCCCGGTCATTAAGTTTTGCGCTTCTTCTATATTGGAAAATCCGCTTACATCTTTGCCGGCTGCAACAGCGGCAAAAATGGCAGCGCCTAAAGCAGGAGTTTGTTCGCTGCGTGAGATTTTCATCGGGCGGCCGATTATATCGGCGTAGATTTGCATCAGGAAAGGATTACGCTCCGCAAGTCCGCCGCATGTAATCAGGTCAGCAACATCCACACCATATTCCTCCAGCGATTCATCACTAGGTTTCGCGCATCGCAGCATAAGGAGACCAGCCCGTCCCTCCGCTAAAAATGTTTCCCAAAAACGCAGCACGATATGGCCACCTCTCCG
>JAKAHQ010000039.1 GCA_021814855.1 Bacteroidota bacterium
AATGTGAAAAAGGCGGTTTCTATGCTGAGTGCCCGGCATTTCCAGGCTGCCATGCCGAAGAAGACACGTACGAAATTACAATAAAAGAAATAAAGCCGCTTTAAAAAATTTTATTGAAGATTACCAATTAAGAAACGAAAAACTGCCTTCCGATAACTTTGCAGTTATGTGATATATCGTCGAGCTTCCGACGGTAAAAGAACTACTATCCCAATTCATGGAAATAAATCGTTGAAGAAAGAAATAATTAAATCTATCTGCCGGGACTTGGAAATAAGTATAATACGACTAAAAGAATTACTATA
Source organism: Bacteroidota bacterium (assembly GCA_021814855.1). Next base: position 306 of record JAKAHQ010000039.1, read on the forward strand.
GCCGCATGTTGCAGGTTACAAACGCATGATTAAAATATTATCGTGCGGGACTTTATAACCTGCAACCTTCAACTTTTAACCAATAACTAAATTGAGCTTTCGGTTACAGTTACCTGAACCATTTGATCGCCCTGTTCAATCGAATCGACAACATCCAAACCATTAACAACCTTTCCAAATACAGTATGTTTACCGTTCAAGTGCGGTTGGGGAGAGTGCGTTATGAAGAACTGGCTGCCGTTTGAATTTGGGCCGGCGTTTGCCATTGATAAAACACCGCGTTCATGTTTTAAAGGATTATTCTTAAGCTCATCTTCAAATTTATAACCGGGGCCGCCGCGTCCTGTGCCGGTAGGATCGCCGCCTTGAATTACAAAGTCTTCAATCACACGGTGAAAGCTTACACCGTCGTAAAATCCTTCTTTTGAAAGAAACACAAAATTGTTTACTGTCTTTGGCGCGTGTTCCGGGTAAAGTTCTATTTCAATTATGCCTTTGCTCGTGTTCATCGATACCGAATATTTCTTCTTCGGATCAATAACCATTTCCGGCGGTTTGTTCCATTGCTTGGATGACATTTTCTCTCCATCGTTTGTTGTGATAAAAATAAAGTTTAGCTACTTTATCATGTACTGCATTCCCGGCGCATCGTCAGGTCTGCTTTCAAATCCGTTTTTAATATAGAATTCTTTTTTCCCTCTGGCACAAAATAATTGTATGTCTCTTATTCCTTGTTGTTTGCATTTACCGACAAGCATCTTTAGTATTTGTGTCCCGATTCCTTTACCCTGAAATTCCGGATCGACAATCATTTCGTAAATCATCGCGTGAAGAATACCGTCTGTAATCACTCTTCCGAAGCCGACAAGTTTTTCATCGATGTAAGCGCTTACAATGTACCAGCTGTTGTTTAGAACGGTTTGCATCATTCCCGAAGTGACCTTGTACTCTTCATTCCATCCTGTAGTGCAGAATAAATCCATGTACCGGTTTATATCCGGCGGCTCTTCTTTGAGAACTATGTTGCCAGGCATTTCACTTCAAAATTTATCTTGTAAGCTTTTTATACTTAACTCTGTGCGGAATATCCGCCTCTTTGCCTAAACGTTGTCTTCGATTTTCCTGGTAATCCGAAAAGTTACCTTCGAACCAGACTACTTTGCTGTCGCCCTCGAAAGCTAAAATGTGTGTACAAATTCTATCGAGGAACCATCTATCGTGACTGATAACAACCGCGCATCCGGCAAAATTTATTAAACCTTCTTCAAGTGCGCGCATTGTATTGACGTCGAGATCGTTTGTAGGTTCATCGAGCAAGATAACATTAGCCGCTTGTCTTAATGCGATTGCGAGATGTACTCTATTTCTTTCTCCGCCGGAAAGCATTCCGACTTTCTTTTGCTGATCGCCGCCGGTGAAGTTAAATTGTCCAACGTAAGCGCGGGAATTGATTTCTCTTTTACCCATCGCAAGTAATTCATCGCCGTCGCTTATCATTTCCCAAACAGATTTTCCGCCGTCGAGAGCGGCGCGGCTTTGATCCACGTAGGCGAGTTCAACGGTATCGCCTATTCTGAACGAACCACCATCCGGTTTTTCCTGGCCGATAATCATTTTAAACAATGTTGTTTTACCGGCACCGTTCGGACCGATTACACCAACTATACCGCCGGGTGGAAGTTTGAAATTCAAATCCTCAAATAAAATTTTATCGCCGTATGCTTTTGAAACATTTTCTGCTTCGATAACAACATTGCCTAAACGAGGGCCGGCAGGAATATAAATTTCCAAATCATTCTGCCGCTGTTCGGTTTCTTCGTTGAGCATTTTTTCGTAAGCGCTTATACGGGCTTTGGATTTTGCTTGCCGTGCGCGCGGCGCCATTCTAACCCATTCAAGTTCACGCTGCAAAGTTTTCTGTCTTTCAGTCTCTCGTTTTTCTTCCTGGAACAAACGCTGCTGTTTTTGTTCCAGCCAGGAAGAATAATTTCCTTTCCACGGAATACCTTGCCCGCGATCCAATTCAAGTATCCATCCGGCAACATTATCAAGAAAATATCTGTCGTGTGTAACGGCAATCACGGTTCCCGGGTAACGATTCAATTCCGCTTCGAGCCAAAGAACTGTTTCCGCATCAAGATGATTAGTTGGTTCATCAAGCAGAAGAATATCCGGCCTCTTTAACAAAAGTCGGCACAACGCAACGCGCCTTCTTTCCCCGCCCGATAATACTTTAACCGTGGTATCGCCGGGGGGACAATTTAAAGCGTCCATTGCCAATTCAAGTTTGGAATCGAGATCCCACGCATTCATGTGATCTAACTTTTCCTGGATTTTGCCCTGGCGCTCTATTAATTCATTCATCTCGTCGTCGCTCATCGGCTCTGCAAACTTTGCGTTGATCTCATCATATTCTTTCAGTACATCTACGACTTCCTGAACGCCTTCCTGAACAATCTCTTTTACGGTTTTGGTTTCATCAAGCTGCGGTTCCTGTTCCAACATGCCAACGGTAAAGCCGGGAGAGATTGCCGTTTCACCGTTGAAATCTTTATCCACTCCGGCAAGTATTCTTAAAAGGGAACTCTTGCCCGATCCGTTCAATCCCAGCACGCCGATTTTTGCGCCGTAGAAGTATGAAAGGTAAATATCTTTTAATACCGGTTTTTGATTGTAAAACTTGCTTACCCCTATCATCGAGTAGATGATTTTATTCGGTTCGTTGCTCACAGATTCTCCTAAAATATTGGACTGATTAAGTTGCCATGATGATGAATTCTTCAGCTCAAATATAAATAAAAAGTACGATCAATTGAGTTATTGAAGCTATTCTTAAAAGCCAATTTTCATGATTACGAATGACGGCGTTAATTATACAAAGTTTGATTCGATAATAAAGCGTGGCGAGATACCAATTCGGAAAAATTTTTTATTTTGCATTGCGTCAATAATTCCAGGTGCGTATGAATTTAGTAAAAATGAGAGAGATAGCGGATTCGCTTTTAGACCAGGGAAAGTACGATGACTCATATTATGTCTACGATGAAATATGCGGCCAAATTTGGGGCGCTATCGGAAGCGTTCAAAACGGGCTGACGGATTTTTCGCAATCCTATCTTGGCAACAGTTTTAAATCCAATTTTGAATTCCGCGATTCATACACTAAAAAAGCATCGGAAAGCGTTTTCAAAAAATATTTTAATCTTGATTCCGATCAATTGCTCAACGAATTCACTTTTTCAACTTACGGGCATCTCCAATCTGTTTGTTACTCTCCTAAACTTTGTTCGGAAGTATCGCTTGAAACAGTCTTCAACGAGTTTCTTGTTCTTCATTCGTTGATACTTGAAGCCGAAAACGATAGCTGGGTAAACTCTTTGTTCAAGGTGGTGTCGCCTGTAGTTGATAACAGACAATTTAAAAAACTCAGGTCGAACCTAACGGATAAAAATTTGAAAAAAGCTGTCGTGGAAAACGCAGCAAAGATTAAAAGTACCGATTGGTATAATGTAAACGTTACTTTCCTGGATTATCTAATCAACATCGGCGATAATAATTCGGAAATGTATTCATCGGTTTACAAAATAGTAGGATTTCATTTCAAGCAGAAGACGCATCGTAAACGAACATCACGCAACACCGGCGAATCGGAAAGCAAGAGTCAGGGCCAATATGAAAGTTATGAGAGCTACGAAAAGTATGAACGCTACGAGAAGTATGAAAAGCATTCGTTTAAAAAGGAAGAAGAGTTCGATCCTACCGCGGCAACAGAATATGAAAAAGCAAAATACTTCGGCCAATTACTTGGTTTAACCGGCAGGGTCACAAAATCACAGATTCGTAAAAAGTATCTCGACCTAATTGCCAAGTACCATCCGGATAAAGTATTTGATCTCGGAGATGAATTAAAAATTCTCGCGGAAAAGAAAACCAAACAGTTAAATCTTGCGTACGAATGGATGAAGAAGAAATACAACTTGTAACCCAATCCGAATAAGTCTGCTTTTTCCATCATCGTCATTGTTTTTTCAGTTCTTGTATTGCTCGTTCCAAAATTACATCCTTACCGGCAATCGAATCCGCCGCAGTGATCCGAGCGTATATATCAGGCGCAAGGCCAATATTTTCGTAAGTCTCCTTAGCAGTCGTATACATAATCCATCGCGGAACCCAATAAGTCCAACCGTTTGGAAGTTGAAGAATGATTGGATTGCCGGAACCTCCGCCTGTTGTATCGCCTATACATTTAACCTGTGGAAAAGATTTAAACATTAAAACGGCTTCCTCGGCGCTGCTGAATACATGGCGATTGGTTAGCAAAATAACCGGCTTAGTAAATTGTCTTACGCCCTGAGGTGCAATAGTCATAGGAATAAAATCTGTAAAGTCGGAATGATTGGCGCTGATATTTTTCCATCGATAATAACAAAAAGTACGATTTCGATCCGCAAATCTTCCTGCAACTATATTTGCTAAGTTATCACTGCCGCCGCCGTTATTTCTAATATCAACAATTATACCCCGCGTATCCTTCAGCGCCGCTATTATCTGATCAATTGAACTCGACCATGTATTGGAATTCCCCTGAAAATTGGGACCTACATATACGTATCCTATATCGTTTGAAATAATTCCGTAATGCATATAACCGTTGGCAGTATTACCAAAATCGGTACTCATATACGGAATGACGGCGTTCAATCCTAAAAAATTTTGAGGATATTTTTTGTACCAATCCATGTACGCATAATTACCGTAAGGAGTAATAAAATTTACATGACCGTCTTTAAGATTGCTAAGCATAGAAGAAATGATCTTGAAGAGGTCGAGATCAGTGGTTGTAGCTGTAACCTGCGGTTTATAAATATTGTATAACGCAGTCCAATCGATATGCTTTAGATCGAAGAAAGAATACCTAACGTTATACTGATTCCAAAGAGTGTCAAAATTAGCAACCGGCGATCTATCACCGGAAATTTTTGCCGGGTAAGAAATCATTTCCCAGACGGTTATACCGTTATCTGAAGGAATGTTCGCTTTAAAATGGAAAACGGTTTCCGTTAATTCCAATATGTCAAGGGTAAGCTGAGATGAAGTTCCTTTGTTTAATAAAATTTGTGTTTCCTGGTTTATGAATTCCCATGTGCCGTTCATAACTGAAGTATAAACAGTACCGTCTTTATTAAATGTTTCGTATACGTAAGGCATTTGCGATGTGATATCAATCTTTTGACCGGGCGACGAGCTTATATCGTAGACTTTTTGTATTTGCCAAGAAGTTTGTGTGAGTAAATCGGTTTTACTTTTTGCGGGAGTTACCGGTGAAGAATCTTTACAAGCAGTCGCTGCTAAAATAATAATAAAAAATCCTGTCGCTGTGATAAATCGTTGTACTTTCATAGAACATTTCCTATTCTAACTTTTTATTCATGCAATCCTTTCTGCAATATGATCGAAAATTTATTTGGTTCTTCTAATAGCTTATCTCTCTTACATATGAATTTTTATCGAGCTCTTTAATTTGAACCGTGATACTTAGTTTCAAGCTGGAAAGCGATTCCGAAAAAATCTTTTTTAATGCTTCGAGGCATGCCGACGAGACAGATCTTTTAGTTTCGTCGCTTCTCCCGCTTAGAATCGATACCGTTAATGCAACGAATGCGCGTGATTCATTACCATCTCCGATAAAAAAATCCTTATGCTCAACAGCCCTGCTTTTTATATCGGCAAGCTGAAATAACCCGGTCTTATCAAGAGCGGTATGAATTGCCTGGAGGGCGTCCCGGCTTTTATTTTTTTCTATTATGTTCGAACTGTATTCGAGGAGACAATGAGGCATTGATAATCCTATTAGAATCATTATTAAAATAACTGTTTTGTAAATTAATTGAAATGAATTCGTAGGGAAGCTTCTAAGGGAGAGAATAGGGGATAAGCTTTTGCCTATCCCCGTTTACAATATTACAGATTCGTTAAGCTCTTTGCGTCTTCTATCATGACTTTGTAGGAGTAACCGTAACCAAAATCTTTGTTTGTTGAAACTTTACCCTGGAATGTAACAACATCTCCAACCTTAACTATATCGTTTGTAGTGACTGTTAAATCGTAGTCGCTTCCGCTGCTGGTGCCGTCCTGAATATGAACCCAATTCTTTTTCATAATGCTGTTGTTAACCTTGGTTACTTTTCCGCTGATAAGAACCGTTTTGCCTTCATATACCGAAGGATTCGAAAAGAGTTTTGAAATTGTAATGCCTCCTTTTGCCGGGGGAACTGAGACATCGATTTTTTCAATCGTTGGTCTTTGAGGAGTTGCGGTCATGCCTTCGCTACCGTGGGGCGATGCTGCCGGTGCGTTGATTGGTTGCGCGCTAAGTGTCTGAACAAAAAAGATGGAATCAAATTTTCTATTTAGGGTTTTGCTCTCGAAATTTTTCATTTCCATCGCGCCTTCGTAATAAACTGCGGCGCCGGTTTTTACATCTATTTTATTTCCGGCAAGCCAGAGATCCTGATCGCCTTCTTTTACGCGGACGTATGTATATTGAGAAACCTGCAAAACCTCTTCGACAACTGCTTTATGTACGTTTGGAGCTAAATTTTCTGATTCCACTTTCTGCTCATCTTTTTTTGAACACGCGGAAAACGCCAGCGCAAAAACAATTGTTAATATTAAAAGCTTACTTCGCATTATTGTACCTATTTTATTTTTGAAAAATGATGACCGAAATATAAACAAAAGCATTAAGGCGAGTATAGATTATTAATTCTTTTTGTTCTTAGGATAACCGGTTTCTATTGGCAGTGAGAAATCCCTCGACCATTCGTTCCAGGATCCAAGATAATTGCGAACATTCTTGATGCCCGCCAGTTTCAAAGAAATAAAAACGTTGGAAGTCCTGGCTCCTTTGAAACAATACACGTGAACTGTGCTGTCCGGTGTTATTCCTGCTTGCGCAAACAGCGATCGTAATTCATCCGGCTCTCTAAAGCAAGGAGCGGTACCGTCGTGTTTCATTACTTCGTACCATTCTATCCAAACGGAACCGGGAATTCTGCCTTTGCGCGGAGTGTATTCCGGCCCATACGGAGAAGAACTAATACCAATCCACTCGGACCTGTCCCGGCAATCCAATTTTATTATGGAGGAATCGTTTAGAGAGTTAAGCATTTCTTCCGATGAGATGATTATGGAATTATCCTGATTAATTGGAAAATCTTTTTTGGAGGGAACCGGTACTTCCTTAGTTAACGGCAGTTTTTCCTCAATCCATTTTTGAAATCCGCCGTGAAGAACTGTTACATTCTTATGACCAAGATGGCTCAAAATAAAATAACCGCGGCAAGATCGTCCATAACCGTTGTCCATAGCATCTTCATAAATTACCACTCGTTCGCACCCGTTAATACCGGCATCGCCGAATAATCTTGCAAAATGCCGGCGCATAGTTTCGTAGCCGCCGTTTTCTTTAGTAGCCAGATAAGTGAAGATATCGTAAATGTTAACGGCTCCCGGAATATGTTCAACGGCATAATCTTCCGGCTCGCGCGTATCTATAATTACAACATCACCGCGGTTGAGCAGACGCGATAATTCCTGTGTCGAGGTCAGATATAGTTTTTCAATGTCTTTATCCATTATTCCGGCGGATTGAGTATAGATTATATTCGAAAAAAAACAGAGTATGTTTAGCGGTAATATGCAGACAATGAAAATTGTTTTGAATCATTGATTCGTCATTCCGCACGCATCGCAGTTTCCGCAAGGCGGTTCCCCGGGAAAGCCGAAGTAATCCGAAATATAAACCCGCCGGCACTCGATTGATTTGAAATAATTTACAACGGAAAGAAGTTTCTTGTTGTCGTTCATTAATTTTTCTTTTAGATATTTCTCGTCGTGTAATTCGTGCGTCAGCTCATCAATTATTTTCAAATCTTTTGTCTCTATAGTTCCTTCTGTAACACCATATCGGTCAAGCATTGCCAAAACCGTCTCGACCCTGAAATCGCTTTTATCTTTGAAACTCATTTGCTCGCGGAGATAATCCAAACCTTCGGAATTTACCGCCTCAATATTATTGCGGAGTAGATCGTACATGCGACTGTAGTAATTCGCATCGGGATTAGCCCATTTTATAAATTCCATTTGTGTATACAAATCTTGCTGATTGTACAGAAGCATGCAGAGAGAATCTTTTCCGTCTCTTCCGGCGCGGCCAATTTCCTGGTAATATGATTCTATTGACGACGGCACTTCTGCATGAATAACAAAACGAATATCCGGCTTGTCTATCCCCATTCCAAATGCATTGGTGGCGAGAATTAAATTTTCTTTGCCGGAAAGAAAATCACGCTGTGTTCGCTTTCGCTGTTGCGGGTCCAGCTTACCGTGATACACGCCGTGTTTGTAACCTTTATCGCCCAAAATTTGAGAATAGTATTCCAACTTTTTTATTAATGCAAAATATATTATTCCGGGTCCATTGTATTTATCAAGCACTTTATAAATTGCAGCAAGAGTTTCCTTTTCGTCGTAAATGTCCGTTGTCTCAAGACGGAGATTCGGCCTCTCAATTCCCTCGTGAAATATTTTAATGTCGCTTTTTGTTAAACCTAATTTGGAAATGATATCCTTCTGAACTTCTATTGTTGCGGTGGCAGTAAGCGCGATGGTGAGGGGATTATTAAGCATTGCCCGGAATTCCGCTATACGGGAATAATCGGGACGGAAATCGTGTCCCCATTCCGAGATGCAGTGAGCTTCATCGATGGCGAGAAGAGAAACATTGGCGGTTTTAATCGCATCAACAAATTCCTGCTTCCTAAATCTTTCTGGCGTTACATAAAGCAATTTGGTTTTGCCTTCAACGAAATTTTTGAGTCTTTCTTTTCTTTGGTTGGGTGTTACGGTGGAATTGATAAACTCCGCCGGAATATTTTTTTTCTTAAG
>JAKAHQ010000040.1 GCA_021814855.1 Bacteroidota bacterium
ATGCTATTAGCACCCCGACTTCTCAATTTATGCAGATATTAATTAGGGATATTTCGTTTCGGATAAGATTATTAAAATGATGAAAGAAAAAAGTTTACTGAAATTTTATTTGTTAAAGGTTGAATGTGGAGTAAGCAAAGCCTTTGTTTTTATGTTTTGCAAATTTTTTGCATAACGTAGTGCGGCTTAAACTGCCGAGTGAAAATAACAGGAGATTTTGATTATGAGTAAAATAAAAAATTTGCCGCAAAAGATTTATTTACAGATAGGCGAAGATTGCGATTGCGAAGATTGGAATAAAATACGTTCTTCTCACGAAGTTAGTTGGTGCGAAGTTGGGCTGCCGTTTTATGAAGATGATTACTGCCAAATTTATAATTGTGATAGCTTAACGGCAATGGTTGCTTTACGCCCCAGCAGTGAAAATATTGTTATAGTTACTGACCCGCCTTATGGTATTGGTGCAGATAGCAAGGCGGCGGCAGTAGGCGGTAAGCGAGGTAAGTGTGCTATTAAAACTGTTTATGATAAAACAAATTGGGATGATAAAAGACCGAGTAGAATATTTTTTGAAATGATGAAAGAAATAAGCAAAGAACAAATAATATTTGGTGGAAATTATTTTGCAGATCAATTAGAGCCGAGCAAAGGATGGATTTATTGGCGTAAAAATATAAATGGAACTTTTGCAGATGGAGAGCTGGCGTGGACTTCTTTTGACAAACCGTTAAGAGAATATGAACACACTTGGAACGGAATGATACAACAGAATATGAAAGAGAAGGAAGAAAGATTCCACCCAACACAAAAACCATTACCTTTAATGATAAAAATACTTGAAGATTATACCACGCCAGCGGACATAATAGTTGATCCTTTTATGGGTAGTGGAACAACCTTGGCCGCTGCCAAATCGCTGGGGCGTAAAGCTATTGGTATGGAGATTAACAAAGCATATTGTGAAATTGCCGTTAAGCGGTTACTTACAACGCAAATTAGAATGGCGATGTAAGGTCAGCCCAACGAAGTGGCACTTGGCTTGCCGCCGGGATAAAAAATAAATGAGGTATAAAATGTTATTAGATGAAATTAAAACAAAATATGATGAACTTGAAAAACTTTTCAACGGCGGAACGATGTGTGATTTTTCTGAAAAGTTTAATGAGTTTGGTGATTTTATTTCGGCGCAGACCGCTAAAGGCGGTCAAGCCGAAGTGCGAGTTATAAAGCCGAATATATCTGAAGAACAAACGAATGAATTACTTGCTGATATTGATGATATAGCAAGAACTTATGACCATTATGAATACGGATTGCCTTTGGGAGAAAGAAGTGAAGCAGAAAAGATGCAACTAAAAATAAGGGACTGGTATGAGGCTTTATAACAGAGCGCGGGCTTACCCGTTGCGGGCTAAATAACGAAAACTAATTTTGAGGAAGAAATGATTACTGAAAAAGAAGAAATAGAATTAGAACGCCAGGCAAAAAGAATTACAGATAGGTTTTATAATAATTTAGGAATCGATGTAAACGATCCTAATTGGGGCGGATTATATCACTATGTTTTACAAACTCTTTTGAATGTAAGCAATCGGGTACAGCCCGAAGTTAGCGGGAAACTTGCGGACAGATATTACAAAGAAGGATTGAGAATATTACTTTACCACAAACAAACATTTTTAGAAACTTGCAAGAAAAATGAAACACCAGCAACTTATGAATCTGTTGAGCAGGAAATAAAGGATATAAAAAAAATATTAAAAAATTATGCAAACAATTGATAGCAAGTTTTCACGCTAACGGAGTGGCAATTGTGCTGCACGCAAAAGCTTAACATACTAAATGAAAGGTGATAATTTGAAAGGTTCGGTTAACATACAAAATATTTCGACTGCTGATAAGTGTCAGCACGAATTGCTTGTTAAGCCGAAACTTTTGGTGAGACCAATTACGCTGCGCATTGCGAATAAATTTGTGGCGGAGAATCATAGACATTATAAGCCGGTAGTTGGACATAAATATTCAATTGGTTGTTACTTAGCGAACGAACTAGTAGGTGTTGCAATAGTTGGCAGACCGATAAGTCGAAAATTAGATGATGGATTAACCGCAGAGGTAACTCGACTTTGCACAAAGGGAACTAAAATGGCTGCAAGTAAACTCTATGCAGCTTGCTGGCGCATTGCTAAGGAGATGGGCTACACAAAAATTATTACTTACATCCTTGAAAGCGAACCGGGAATAAGTTTGAGAGCGAGCGGGTGGATATGTGAAGATGAGAAATGTGGCGGACTTACTTGGAATAGCAGTAAAGGAATTACGAGAACAGATGAAGCCACAAATTTATTTGGCTCAATAAAAAAATACCCAAATGAATACAAGAAACGATATGCGAAAAAGTTTTCGGATTAATGGCGCCTTCGATTGAGCCGACGCTGGTTTTCGCGTCCGGCTCCAATCGAGAGTTCATCGGCACGCCGGAGGCGTGACGTGAACCAAGGCGCCATTCATCGGACGCTTACGCCGAAGGCGTGTCCGATGAACTATACATTAACCATAATTACTTCTTGATAAAACTTTTTTAGAACAAAATAAGGAATTGAACATTTTGAGGATAGCATCTTAATGGAGAATCGAATATGAGTGACACAAAAATTGAATGGGCAACAAAAGTCTGGAACCCGGTAACCGGCTGCAGCAAAGTTTCTGCCGGTTGTAAAAACTGTTATGCGGAAACCAACGCGAAAAGATTCTGGGGTAAAAGAAAATTTACAGACGTTCAATGCCACGAGGACCGCTTAATGGATCCGCTGCACTGGAAGAAACCGCAACGCATATTTGTTAACAGCATGAGCGATCTGTTTCATCCGGATGTGCCTTTTGAATTTATTTATAGAGTATATCATTTTATGATGGGAATTCCACGCCATACATATATGATCTTGACAAAACGGCCGGAACGTGCCATAGAATTTTTTGAATGGTGGACGAAACCGAATCGACCAATGGGAGTACAGCCCATTTGGGAATATAAAAACATTTGGCTCGGCGTTTCGGTTGAGGACCAGAAAACTGCTGATGAAAGAATTCCATTACTCTTACAAACACCCGCCGCGCTTGTTTTTGTTTTTAACTCCGAGTACGCAAAAATCGAAGAAGAAGAAGCCGCAAAATTTATTATGCAGTTTAACCTAGACCTTACAGTAATTAATAAAACAACTATTTTGCCTAAATTAGATTTGAGCGAAGCACTAAAAAAATATCGCGAGGAAAAGAAAGACGATATCCGAAAAGAATTAAATCATCTTTATGAAGTTATCATTGAGTGTGAATCGGAATACGAACAAGAAAATATTTTTAATCAAATAAACAACATGGGTCTAAAATGCCGAGTTTTAACATTATAAAAGAAATTAATCCGTCAAAAACCTTTAGGGTTGCTTCAATTATGGGTAAATTCGATTTGCAGAGCGAACATATTAAAGAAAGCTTTAACGGTGAAATTGATTTAGCAAAAGAATGGCAGATTGGGATAATCGTCGGCGCGAGCGGCACGGGTAAATCTACAATTGCAAAAGAATTGTTTACAAAAGAATATATAAGAGGATTTGAATATAATTCGGAATCTTTTATTGATGATTTTCCTAAAAATTTATCAATTGAAGAAATTACACGAACTCTAAATTCAGTTGGATTTAGCTCGCCCCCGTCTTTTATCAAACCATATTCTGTACTGAGCAATGGCGAAAAAATGCGCGTTGATTTAGCGCGCGCACTCTTAAATGAAAATGATATTATCGTTTTTGATGAATTTACATCCGTCGTAGATAGAAATATTGCACAAATCGGAAGCATTGCAGTCGCAAAATCAATTCGTAGAACTAACAAAAAATTTATTGCGGTTGCATGTCACTACGATATTATTGAGTGGTTGGAGCCGGATTGGATATTCGACACAAATGAAATGCAGTATAAATATACGCGGGGGTTTCTTCGGCGTCCTCAAATTGAATTCAAAATTTATGAGCGAAAAGGAATGTGGAATATTTTTAGAAAATATCATTATCTAAACAATGAATTAAACGAACACGCAAAACAATTCGTAGGATTTATCAACAATGTACCAGTTGCTTTCTGTGCCTCTTTGCATTTCCCGCATCCAAATGTTATAAACATTTGGAAATGCACGAGATTGGTTGTTTTGCCGGATTATCAAGGCGTTGGTATTGGAAATAGATTATTGGAATTTGCGGCACAATTTTACAAAAAGAAAAATAAAAGATATCTTATAACAACAAGCACGTCTTCGTTAATTAATAGCTTTCAACAAAATAAAAATTGGAAATTAATTCGATATGGAAGAACACGACAGCAATCCGAGAAATCTTCCATAAAAGATATGAAGATATCCTTAAAAAGATTTACAACTACTTGGGAATATATATGCAGTTGAATTTAACTCTCTATAAAAAATGGTTTTATCAAATATTGGACGGTAAAAAGAAAATCGAATATCGAGAGAACAAAAAATATTGGCAAAATCGATTTAGAGATAGACAAAAATATGATAAAGTTTTATTTACAAATGGCTACGGTAAAGATAAACCGTTTATGCTGGTAGAGTTGAAGAAAATTAACGAAACAAAAAATTTTTTTGAATTACACTTAGGTAAAATATTGAAAAGTGGAAACATTGCATGAGCACCATCTCCGGAAATATTGTCGATGTAGCGGTCCTTGCTGAATTTTTAGAACTTACTCCGCGGCGGATTCAGCAATTTGTCAGCGAACTCGGCGCGCCGCGTCTTGAACGCGGGGAATATGATTTTGTCCAGTTTGTCAAATGGTACATTACTCATTTGCGCAACGAAAACGAAAAACTTAAAATGGGCGATGAAACCTTATACAAGCTTGAACAAGAAGATAAAAAAGTTGTCACCGCGTTCCGCAAAATAAAATTGATGAAGGAACTTAAGAAACTTGTTGATCTCGACATGGCAAACGACGCCTATGCGCGGGATATGATCGCGTTCAAAAGCGAAATTGAAAACTTCCGCGCGTTTGTAAATGTAAGTATGGGCTTAACCGATGAGCAAAAAGAAAATATCAATAAAAAAATAGATGAAATACTAACCCGTCTCGGTACGGAACTGAAGCTTGATGAGGGACCGGAAGACGATATGCCGGAAGAAATTGACGAACTGGAAGTTGAACAATGATGGAACGCCTTCAAAATATTGAAATGAATGACGATTACATCCGCAAGGTGTTCTTGTTCAATATAAATAAAATTAGAACGGAGAACCGCCGTTTATTAATGCCGCCGCCGGATATTTCGGTCTGGCAGCTTGCCGATCAAGAAAGAATTCTCCCATCCGACGCGCCGCGTCCGGGCAAATGGTCTACGCCGGAAATACCGCACACGCGCGGAATGATGGAATCATTTTCGGATCCCAAAGTGCGCCGCATTAGCTGTATGGGTTCATCACAAATATTAAAAACCGAATCGCTTATTCTCAATCCCATCCTTTGGTACATCTTAACGCGCCCATGCAATATTATGATAATGTTCCCGACCGATAACGACATACGCGCGTTTTCCAAAGAACGTTTAATGCCGATGATAAACGGATGCCGCGCGCTCCGCCAAAAAGTTCATTCGCAAAAAAAAGAAAGCGGAGAAAGAAATACGTCGGTAAGAATTAGTTTCCCCGGCGGACATCTGGAAATTATTTCCGGTTCGTCTGCGGCGGGTACGCGCCAGCGGTCCGAACAAATTACAATGGCTGATGATATCGATAAACTTACCATTGGTCAACAGCGCGAAGGCGATCCGTTAACCCGTCTGCGTAAACGCACGACGGCTTACAAAAAGTTCGGCAAAGATTTGAACGTTGCTATCAGCACTCCTACGCGCGTTAAGCAATCTAGAATTGCGCTTGAATATGAAAAAAGCAACATGCTGAAATACCATGTTACTTGTCCGCACTGCGGAACGCAATTTTATTTTAAGCATGAGCGGCTGGTGTGGCAAAAAGAAAAAGACATGTTCGGAAAGGTGATTAAACAATTCCCGGAAACCGCTGTTTATCCTTGCGATGGATGCGGCGCGGAAATTAACGAAGCTGAAAGATTAAATATGCTGGAAAACGGAATATGGATTGCTGAACGTCCGGAAATTAAAAAGCATGTTGGATTTTGGATTAACGAACTTAGCTCAACACTTTCATCCTTCGCGGAAGTTGCCGAACAGATTATTGACGCCGGAGATAATCCCGAAAAACTTGAACCGCTTTATAATACTGTTTTCGGTTTGCCTTACGAAGCCGGTGAAGGCGAGAAGGCGGATATTGACGATCTCAAAACTCATGTTGAATCTTTTATCGATATCAATAATCCGTTTGTTGTGCCGAATGAAATTTTATACGCGGTGCAAACAACGGACGTTCAGAAAGACCGATTAGAAACTATGGTCATCGGCGTTGGGATGGAGAAAGAACTTTGGGTTTTGCTTTATCAAAAAATTTATGGTGATACTTTACGCGCTAACGATCAATGCTGGAAAACAGACGATGGAATTTTCTTTGCGGATTGGCGGCGGAAGGATGGAGTTAAAATTCCGCTTCTCCGGCATTTCAAAGATACCGGCTACTTCGCGCCGACTGTTTATAAAAATGTTGCGGGCAAACATCAGAACGGAATTTACCCGGTGAAAGGTAAAGGCGGAATCGGCGTTCCTATCATTCCGCATAAATGGCAGCCCGCCGGAGAATTTGGAAGATGCAGATTATTGCATCTCGGCAGTAACGCCGCAAAGCAAGAACTTTTCAAGATGCTCTCCATAAAGCGACCGGAAGGAATTGCGCCGGATGAGCCGGTCCCAAACTATATCCACTTCCCGGATTGTTATTGCGATGATGAATTCTTTGAACAGTTTCAAAGTGAAGTTGCAATAAAAAAACTGGTCGGCAATCTGGAATATTACGTTTATGTAAAACCGGACCGTCATACATCGAATGAGGTTATTGATTTAATGTACATGGGAATTGCGGCAATATATCATATCCATCCCAACGAAAAAGCGATTAAAAGAAATATGGATAAACAAGCAGAGAGATTGAGAAATCAGAAATCAGAAATCGGAAATCAGAATGAAATAGGAAAAACGGAAAGTCAAACTCAAAATTCAAAACTCAAAATTCAAAACTCACGAAAACATAGACGCACACAAGCGAGGAGAAGGTGAAAAGCAGTATGCAGTATTTAGAAATTAGTAATTAGAATAAAGGATTATTTTTCTAAAAAAAGCGAGGGAGAAATGAACCTATACAAAGTGATATTAAAATTTGCTTACAACCACAGCAGAGAATTTACATTTTACGTGATTGCTAAAAACTTACAAGATGCTGGAGATTTAGCAATAGAAACATTTAAGAAATATGATTATGGCGATTGCCATTTACACGCAACCGAGCTAATTGCAAGCGAAGGACAATATGCGAAGCCATACATATTGCTAATTGCGAATGAAGCGGAGGCGCGAAAATGAATTGGTGTAAAATAAAACATAATTGGTTTAGAGTGCCGGAGCCGAATAAGTTTGGTTTCTCGGTTAGAATTTGCAAAAGATGCAAAACCGTTCAAAGATTTTCCGGTCGTAGTGGAAGTTGGTTTACGATTACCGAATACAAAGAACAATATCTTGCATCTCTGCCAACAACCAACAACCAACCGTCAACTAAATGAAAACTAAAGCAGCTATGTAGCTAGGAGGACGTGATGGACGATAAGACGAAATTAGAAATATTATCACGAGAAATTAAATTGCTTGAGAAGTTGTTGGATACAATTAACCCAAATTGGCATTTGGAAATATTGCACGAATTAGCTGATGATGGAAATTGTATAATAGAAGATGGCTGCATACAAATAAGAGCAGCAATAAAATATTTGCAAGAATCCAACAACCAACAACGAACCGCCAACTAAATGAAAACCAAAGCAATCATGTTGGCGGCGGAACACGCGCGGCTATACGGTATCTGCGATGAAACCGCGTACCGCAACCGGCTCATCAAATTGGAATTTGAGCAATTGAAAATTGATTGTCCCGGTGAAATTGTAGAAACGTTAATTCAGCGCCTTGCCGAAAAAAAATGGAACGGAATATTTTTAAGTCCCGGGAGAATCCGCGAGATTTGTTATCCGGAAGGTGAGCAGAAAAAAAGCATAGAACTCGCAATTCAACTTGCGACTGATGAAATAACTATAAATCCAACATCAACCATCCAACATCAACCATCTAAGAAGCGCCGCACATACGCCCGCCGAAAGTAAAATTAAGCGGGGAAAAACCGGAATGATTCCCTCCACGCACCGCGCGATATTTAAGCAGACTAAAAAAGGATTTTGTAAATGTCCCTTTGCTCTGCGATCACTAACAATAAAAGTTTGCTGAAATTCAGAATCCCTTTACCCGAAACGACTTCTAAGAGAAGTCATTATTCTTATCAGCAATTATTATTAGCCTCTGCAGAAACTTATCTAAAACGGAATCACCCAAATGCCAAACATCCGAATAAAACTTTAATACGATTTCAAGAAATCTATGATGGACGGAAGTATTTGCAATTCACAATTCCCGTTTTCAATCATAAAAATGAAACGAAGATAATTGAAGTTGAGAATTAGAGACTAAGAATGAATTTAACATCGTTAAAACTTATCGCCAAAACTAATTGGTCGTGGCTCGAAGCGCCGACCGGTTATTTGAATTCCAACGGTTATACTTTCAAAATTAATTTTTACAAGAATGCTACCAACAGTTTTTCCATCACCGGCGTTAATGAATCCGATCAATGGCGCATGGCAATTACTTCCGCCGTTAATATTTACGCGAGCGGATTATATCAATGGCAAGCGATTGCAACCAAAGACGGTTTAGACACTCCCGTTGCAAGCGGAACAATCACAACTCAACCCAACCTTGCCGATGAAACCGATCCGCGCGGAGTTTGGACCCGTATTTACCAAAATT
>JAKAHQ010000041.1 GCA_021814855.1 Bacteroidota bacterium
GGACAAACTCTCTGGCAGGTGTTTCCGCTCGGACCCACCGGATACGGCGATTCGCCTTATCAATGCTTTTCGGCGTTTGCCGGAAATCCGTTGTTGATTAGTCCAGAGTTTTTAGTCAAAGAAGCATTGTTAGACGAAAACGAAATCGGTAATGCACCGTCAAACGATCAGCATCACGTTGATTTCGGACCCGTAATAAATTACAAGTATGATTTGCTTCAAAAAGCTTTTCACCATTTTAAAAAGAAAAAAGACGGCCTTCATAAAGAGTATGATGAATTCTGCATACAAAACAAATACTGGCTTGACGATTATTGCTTATTCATGGCGGCAAAGCAGCATCACGGCGGAGCTTCATGGACTCAGTGGGATGAATCAATAAAGTTTAGAAAAAATATTTCCGATTGGGAAAAGAAACTCAGCGAAGGAATCGAATATCATAAATTTCTCCAGTTCACATTCGATAAACAATGGAATGTTGTTAGAAAATACGCGCACGAAAAAGGGATTAAAATAATCGGCGACCTGCCTATATTTATCGCGTATGACAGCGCCGATCTTTGGGCTAACAAAGAATTATTTACTGTACGGGAAGACGGCTCGCTGGAATTTGTCGCCGGCGTTCCGCCGGATTATTTCAGCGCTACCGGCCAATTGTGGGGCAACCCGCTTTACAAATGGAAAGAAATGGAGAAGGATAATTTCAAATGGTGGCGCAGCAGAATTTCCAAACTGCTGGGAATGGTAGATATAATTAGAATAGATCACTTCCGCGGATTTGACGCTTACTGGGAAATCCCGGGCAACGCCGAAACTGCAATCAACGGAAGATGGGTTAAAGCTCCCGGTGAAAAATTATTCAACGCAATTAAAAATGAATTGGGAGACGTTCCCATCATCGCGGAAGATCTCGGCGTTATTACCGATTCCGTTGAAAAACTACGCGACAAATTCGAATTCCCCGGTATTAAAATTCTACAATTCGGATTAGGTGAAGAAGGCGAAAAGAAATTCTTACCGCACAACCATGTAAAGAACTGCGTTGTTCATACCGGCAGTCACGATAACGAGACAACAAGAGGATTTCTTGAATCCGAACGGAAGAAAGATTCCGGCATTTACGAATGGGCGCAAAAATATTTTAACTATTACGGCGATAATATGACTTACGAATTGATTCGCGCCGCTTACGGATCTGTCTCCAACATTGTAGTAATTCCAATGCAGGATATTTTAAATCTGGATAACGGCGCGCGGATGAATCTGCCCGGCTCGCTTGGCGGAAATTGGACGTGGAGATTCTCATGGGATCAGATTGGAGAATCGCTCGCAAACCAGTATAAGAATATGACTGTAATGTTCGAACGTCCGCCGCTTAAGAAAAATGAAAATGCTGTAATCGAAGTAGCTGAAGAATAGGATTCAGTTAATTACTTTTAGTTGTATTTAATTCTCCGCGTCTTGGCGTAGGAAAAGATTTTCACGCGGAGATCGCAAAGGATATTATCTTCAATACGCGAAATTAAATTTTAAAAAGGAATCAGTGAGGAGAAAATGAAATCAATTAGGAATTTATTTGCTAGTATTCTTGCTCTTACTCTTGCCTATGTTTCCGTAAACAACGCACAGGAAGAAATGAAAAAGAATAATCAAGTTCCGCAATGGGCTAAAGAGGCAATCTGGTATCAAATATTTCCGGAAAGATTTTACAACGGAGATAAATCGAACGATCCCAAACCAATCGATATGGAAGGCGCATGGCCGGGCAAAACTCCGGAGGGATGGCAAATTCATCCATGGACTTCCGACTGGTATAAACTTCAGCCGTGGGAAGTTAAAGACGGGCACAATTTCTACTGGAACGCAGGCGTTAGAAGATACGGCGGCGATCTTCAAGGAGTCTTGGATAAACTCGATTACCTGCAAAAGCTCGGCATCACCGCGATTTATTTGAATCCGATTTTCGAATCGCCTTCGCTTCATAAATACGATGCTTCAATGTATCATCACGTTGATAATAATTTCGGACCAAATCCGGAAAAAGACAGAAAGATGTGGGCAGAAGAAAATCCGGCCGATCCTTCTACATGGAAATGGACGACGGCCGATAAATTATTTTTGAAGCTTATAAAGGAATGCCACAAGCGTGGAATGAAGATAATTATTGACGGTGTATTCAATCATGTCGGCACTTCATTCTGGGCATTTAAAGACGTTGTGAAGAATCAGCAGAACTCAAAATACAAAGATTGGTTCTTCATCAAATCGTGGGATGATCCAAGCACTCCAAAAAATGAGTTTGATTACGAAGGATGGATGGGAATAAAAGATTTGCCGCGGCTGCGTCAGGATGAAAACGGAATTGTAAGCGGCCCGAAAGAATATATTCATGCATCAATCGAAAGATGGATGGCGCCGAACGGAAACGTTAAGGATGGAATTGACGGATGGCGGCTTGATGTGGCCGAGCAGGTAAATCATAACTTCTGGAAAACTTTTAGAACATGGGTTAAAGGAATAAATCCAGAAGCATACATTGTAGGAGAAATTTGGTGGGATGATTGGGCGAAAAATAAAATGATGGACGCGCGTCCTTGGCTTAAAGGCGAAGAATTCGACGCAGTGATGAATTATAGATTTGCCCGCGCGCTTAAACAATTTGTGTTGGATCAGAAGACGCAGATAACACCGCAAGGATTTGTCGATTCGCTCAATACATTGTATAAAGATTATCCGGCGGAAAATAATTATGTAATGATGAATCTGCTCGATAGTCACGATGTAACAAGAGTCGCGTCAATGGCTGCCAATCCGGATTTATTGTACGACCACAAAGGCAACCCGGCAGACAACAAAGATTTTAACGTATGCAAACCGACAAATGAAGAGAGGCAGAGACAAAAATTAATTGTAGCGCTTCAGTTTATGCTGCCCGGCGCTCCGCAAATTTATTACGGCGACGAAGCCGGTATGTGGGGCGGCGACGACCCCGACTGCCGTAAGCCGATGGTCTGGCCGGAATTTAAATATGAAACCGAGACTACTCACCCATTCGGGTTGAAACGAAATCCGGATAAAGTAAAGTTCGATACAAATCTTTTTAAGTGGTATCAAAAAATTGTATCTATAAGAAAACAAAATAAAATTCTCGCTCTCGGCGATATAAAGTTCACCCTAATTGATAACGAAAATAAACTTTTAGGATTCACGCGAGAATTTAATGGGAATAAAATTTTTGTAATTCTAAATAATAGCGATAAATCACAAACTATCCCCGCGGAGAATATTCAGAAGCTTCCTGTAAGCGGTTTAAAAGATTTGATTAACGGAAAGAAAATATCTTTAGATAAAAATAGTAAACAGTTTGAATTAAAGCCGTATCAAATTATAGTTTGTTCTTAAATGTAAATGTTTTACATCATCTATGAAAATCCCCGATGGTATTTGCCAGCCGGGGATTTTTTTATATCTACACGTATTATACATACCATTCAATAACTCGTATTATTTCATTGAATAATAAAACGACTGATTCTTTAAAACAAAAAAGGCTGCCATGTTTGGCAGCCTTCTTTGTTATCCGAAAAGAATTAGTTTTTCTTAACAGTATAGGTTTTTGCAACAGGATCAAATCGAATAGTGTAATTGCCTGCTGCTGCTATAGGTATATTGCTTCCGTTGCCCTGTAAAGTACCATCGTTTGCATTTGAACCGTAATTTAGATCCCAAGCATCGTTGGCTCTGAATTTAAATGTTCCAGCGGTAAGATCGGTCGTAATTTCCCACATTTTGCGTTGTCCGTTATAGAACATCGGAGTACTTGTATTCCAACCGCCTGCCGTAGCATCGCCGATAAGTCCCCAATCATCTGTTTTTGTAAGCGATATAGTTAACGCACTGACATCAACCTTTATTTGGTAACAGGCCGGAAGAACTTCATAATTACCGCCGGAAGGATCCAGTGTACCTGAATAATTGTTGCCGGATTGCGTTAAAGTACCGCCCCAGTTCGTGTGATTCCAATCGGGTGCGCTGGTAATCTTAAATTGAATGGTTGCGTCGGCACCATTCTTCAGACGAATAATACCCTCATATGTATTGTTGTAACCATACGAGAAGAGTTTCCCATTGTCAGCTCCCGGCGTCCAACCTTGATACGATCCGGGGGCATAGATCATCGGCCAATTTATTACAGCATCAAATGGTGTTATACTCTTTGATTTAACACTAGAGTAAACGGCAGGTAAGGTTGTACCGTCCAGCGTCGCACTTACTCTGTAATAAAATGTGGCGGCTGTGCCAATTGGATTATTCCATGATAGCAACAATGCGTTAACATCGCCTACCTTTGCAGTCCCGGTTAGTTTCTGTGTTTTTATTAGTTGAGCTACATTACTGGAGAAATCACTTTTCGGTGATACCTCAACTACATAATCAACAGATGCCGAAAATCCAAAATCGGGAGCCGACCAAGAAAATCTAATTAGACTATCTGTATTTGCCATTGTGAATTGAGCAGTTATAGATACGTCTGCTAATGCCGGTGCAGAAGGATTTGAATTTATCACCGGTTGTGTTATATCACTTTTACATGATACCAACAGCAACCCTAGCATTGCTAAAAACAAAGTAATTAATGTTGTTTTTTTCATTTTTATCTTCCTTAAACTTTATTTAATTCATTTTTAATAGCCTGGATTTTGAATTAAGTTCGGATTAGCATTTACATCTGAAGATGGAATCGGGAACAGATCTCTGTACGGAGCTACTTGTGTTCCGTTCATAGCGTTACCCTTCCACTGCCAAACATAAGAACCGTTTGTAAACTGTCCGAAACGAACTAAATCTGTTCTCCTGTGACCTTCCCAATACAACTCACGGGCGCGTTCATCCAGAATGAAAGGTAAAGTTAAGTCTGAGGAAGTAATGTTTCCGGAGTTGTTGCCGTATGCACGCTGTCTTAACGCATTAATATAGTTAACTGCAGTAGCTACATCGCCGCCGGCTCCGCCTCTAAGTACGGCTTCGGCATAAATTAAATATGCCTCGCCTAAACGGAACATCGGAAAATCCGTGCTTGCAAAACTATTATTTGCATTTGGTGCAGGGCTTCCATTAGCAGACAGGTTTGACCACTTGGTAACGCCGATTCCTTGAGTAAATGTACCGACATCGGTTATATCCCATACCCATCCGTTATTGGCATCAAAGAAGAACATTGCTCTTTTGTCCGGTCCCTGGTACTGAGGATTTGAATTAAAACTATTTTGAGTTACGTTAAATTTAGAAACGAAATCTCTTATAGTTCTCATACCGCCCCAGCTGCCTAATCCGCGCAATTGCATTGAGCTGCCGCCTTCCGAACCGCTAACCAAAAAAGTGGTTCCGCCCCATGTCTGGGTATTTGATCCGTCAAAGTTGACAGAGAAAACAATTTCAGGACTGGTATTATTATCGGCGCAGAATAAATGAGCGTAGTTCGGATCGAGAGTATAACCTGCACTAATAACTTTATTAATATATGTGAGCGCATCCGTATATCTGCCGGTACCCGTATATACTTGAGCGTTCAGATATAATTCGGCAAGCAAGAACCAATCTGCAGCTTTATCTGCTCTTCCGTATTCATTTTGCCTTGGAGCTACAAGATCAGGCTCGATAGCTTTGAGCTCACTTTCAACATAGTTGAAAAGATCGGTACGGGTAATTCTTTTAGGGAAAAATGCACCCGCGTTATCTGCTTCGGTAACGAAAGGAACATTGCCGAATAAGTCGATAGCGTGCCAATATGCGAGAGCGCGTATAAAGCGGGCTTCCGCTTTAAAGTGTGTAAGGTCTGTGGCAAAAGTACCTGAAGCGGAACTCATCGCGGAATTGGCATTTCTAATAAATTCATTGGTTAAAGAAATCGTAAAGTATATTCTATTGTATATCGCCATGAGAAATACATCGTTCGGCGACCAGGTTTGCCAATGAAAGTTTTTGATAGTTTTATCATTCCACGACATAATTGCCTCGTCCGTGGAAAGTTCCTGCACATTCCAATATGTTCGGATGTAACTGCTGAATCCTTCATCTATAGTATTAGGGTCAAGATCCGGATTCCCTGCACCGCCTTGCATTCCGGTAAGTGAAAAACCGGCATAAATCTTAGCGAGCGCTTGTTTATATGCCGCTTGGTTTTGGAATACATTATTGGCCGTATTGGTATTTGGATCTATGGGCTGTACATCCAAATCTTTCACGCAAGATGTGAATATGAATGTGCTTGCCAATATTACTATTGTTAGTAATGTAAATTTTTTCATTTTCATTTCCCTTCTTAAAAATTAGTAATTAAGACTAAGTGACATCATGAATGTACGGGGTCTTGGATATACATTGTTATCAATTCCGCCAGGAACTTCTGGATCTAACCCGGTATATTTCGTAATTGTGAATACATTTTGTACTGAAAATCCAATGCGTCCACCAATATTATAGTCAAGAAATGATGTGAAATTATAACCAAGGCTTATATAATCTAACTTGAAGAAGGAAGCATTTTCTAAGTAGAAACTTGACCAGTACTGTGCAAAAGTAAAGTTAGTCTTGCTAACATCAGTTAAAATATTTGAAGTATAACCGCTTTGGTTATAAAGATTCTGGTATAAAGCGTTGCTTGAAGCGTTGTTATTATATACGTAGTTATCTATACTTATACGTCCGGAGAAACTTAAATCGAAGTTTTTATAATTGATCTTGGAAGATATACCAATTAAGTATTTCGGATTCGGTGATTTCATTATATATCTATTTAAATCATTACCTGATACAACTCCTCCTTGACCGGTTTTATCAACATATAATCCTTCGATAGGTTTGCCATCCGATCCATATACTTGTTGAAAAAGATAGAACGAATTCGCTGCATATCCTACCCGATATATCTGAACATTATTACCAACACCACCGGCAATTGCACCCGTAGGTACACCTGGATATGTAGGGTCGTCCGACAAAGTTAATTTTGTTATTTCATTTGTATTATATGTTAGATTTGCACCAAATTCCCAAGAAAAATCTGTTCCCAATATTGGAGTAACATTTAAGTTAACTTCAAAACCTTTGTTAACCATTGAACCAACATTTGTAAGTAAGGTGTTAGAAAAGTTAGTGCCGACCGGAATAGGTATCGTATTAAACAAATCATCTGAAGTATTTTTGTAAATATCAATCGATCCGGTTATTCTATCATTTAATAACCCAAAATCCAAACCGACGTTTTGAGATGTTAATGTTTCCCATTTCAAATTAGCATCATATGCATTGGGACGCAGTGTTGGATAAAAGGTATTTCCAAACTGATAATAAGCGCCGGTAGTGCTAATTGTATAAGTAGGGATATAAGGATAATAATTATTTCCAACATCTTGTTGACCGGTTTTTCCCCAGCTCAATCTAAGTTTCAGTTCATTGAGGAAATCCGATTTAGGAATGAAAGATTCTTCCGTCATTTTCCAGGCTAATGCAACTGCCGGGAAGAGACCCCAACGGTTGTCTTTTGAGAATCTTGAAGAACCGTCATCTCTTAATGTAAAGGTCAACAGGTATTTATCGAATGCCGAATAATTCAATCGGCCGAAGAATGAAATCAGAAAATATTCATTCTTATATGGAGTTGTTATGCCGGTTGTATCTTTTGGATTCCAGGCTCTGTTCGAATTTTGACCTTCATTATAAAAATGTTGGTAAGAATATCCGCCGGTAAGATCGAAATTATTAAATCCAAATTGCTTTTTGTAATTCAAATAAAAATCTAACAGCTTGTTTGTCTTTGTCTGAGTATATTCCTGGATTTGCAAATTTACTTGCCTCTGTTGCCATGCGGCGTTTGAATCGGCAATATTACTTCCATCGGTCTTATAATAGTCGTAACCTAAATTCAAAGTTGCTTTCAAATCTGGTACATAAGGAATTTTGTAGTCGAATTTACCATCGAGTAAAAATCTCTTGGCAGTGGATTCGTTGTGGTCCTGTTCGAGAAGAGCAACCGGGTTTGCCGTAGCAATATAGTTTGGCGCATAAGTCTTTGATGAAGGATCGGCCCAATATGTGTATCCTCCATACCTTGAATTGCCGCTCATAATCGGTTGAGTAGGATCGAATGCAAGCGCTGCACCTACTGCGCCTGAATTTGAAAAGTTGTTGTTGATCCAAGAAGCGGAAGTATTAAAATCAATATTCAAATCGCCGTTTAATAAAGATGGATTTACCGCAAGAGTTAAATTCTTTCTATCAATATTGTTGTACTTCAAAATTCCATCCTGAAACAAATAATCAAACGACAAACGATACGGGATATTAGCAATCGCATGGCTTATGCTAATGTTATGTTCGGTAGTTGGAGCAGTCCGATATATTTCTTTCTGCCAATCTGTATTAGCAGTTCCCAATCTGGTCAATGCGCCAGGATCCAAGCCATAATTTGCAACTCTATTTGCTATTAATGCTCTGTAATCGTCTCCATTGAAAACATCCAAATACTTTATAGGAGACGCCAAAGAGAAGCTGCCGTTATAGCTTAATGTCATTTTTGCTTCGCCCGGTGTAATAGAACCTCTTTTGGTTTTGATAATAATAACACCGTTGGATGCTCTTGAACCATAGATAGCTGTTGCAGAAGCATCTTTCAAAAGCGTAATGGATTCAATATCATTTGGATTGATAGTTGATAACGGGTTTGCCATACCGGATATCCCGGAGGTTTCCAATGGTATATTATCGAGTACTATTAACGGATCGTTATTGGCTGTTATGGATGCACCGCCTCGTATACGAATTTGAGTTGCAGCGCCAGCTTC
>JAKAHQ010000042.1 GCA_021814855.1 Bacteroidota bacterium
CTCCAAGGTCGCCGCGCGCAACCATAATTCCGTCCGCAACATTTACAATACTTTCAAAATTTGAAACGGCTTCCGGTTTCTCAATCTTAGCAATAATAGGTTTTTGCAGTCCTCGTTCTTCGAGCCATTTTTTCAAATGTGTAATATCTGCTGCTTCGCGTACAAACGAGAGGGCAATAAAATCGACTCGGTGTTTTAATGCGAACTCAAGATTTGCAAAATCCCTTTCGGTAACCGACGGGGTGCTCAACTTCATGCCGGGCAGGTTCATGCCTTTCTTCGGTTTCAGTATTCCGCCTTCTATTATCTTGCAGACAACAGAATATTCATTTTTCTTGACGACTTTAAGATTGATCAATCCGTCGTCTATCAAAATTGTTTCTCCTACACGGGCATCCATGGGCAAGCGTTTATAGCTTGTAGAAATTTTTTGTTTCGTTCCTAAAATATCTTCGGTGGTTATTTCTATTTCGTCGCCGGAATTTATTTCTATCTGCGGCTCGCTCAATTCGCCGATTCTAATCTTAGGTCCCTGCAGATCGATAAGGATCGGGATGGGGAGCGATCTCTGAATGCATAATTCATTGATGCGGTTGAATATCGTTTCAAAGTATTCTTCCGACCCGTGGGAAAAATTAAGACGGAACGCATCGCATCCGGCATCTATTAGTGCGTTAAGTTTTTCAACCGAGTCCGAAGCGGGGCCCAGTGTTGCAAGTATTTTTGTCTTGGCAAATCTTTTAGTCACTTTTTCTTTTTATCCTTTAATGATGCGGTTGTATTTTCTTTTGAGTTGTTGTTGTTCTTTTTCTTTTTTTCTTCAGGCCGCAATCTTTTTCTCATTGCGGATAACTCTTTTTCTACTTCTCCGAATACAGTGTTAACCTCGAACTTTCCGTTCTTAAGTTTTTTTCCAGCGCGGATACCGGTTAATAATTCGATTGCTTCTTCAACTTTGGCGACCGCATAAATATGGAATTTTTTGTCCTTCACAGCCGCAATTACTTCTTCCTTTAACATCAGGTCTTTTACATTTTGTTGAGGAATTATTACCCCGTTGGCGGCATTAAGTCCGTTCTGTTTGCATACGTCAAAGAATCCTTCAATTTTTTCGTTCACACCGCCGATTGGCTGGATATCTCCTTTTTGATTTACAGAGCCGGTAATTGCGTAGGTCTGCTTAATAGGAATTTTAGAAATCGCGGAGAGCAGCGCGCAAATTTCTGTTATCGATGCGCTGTCGCCGTCAATCATTCCGTAACCCTGTTCGAACACCAAACTCGCGGTAAAAGAGAGAGGAATCCTGGAGCCAAAATTTTCTCTAAAGTAACCTGAAATAATTAACACGCCTTTGTTGTGAGTGCTCCCGCTCATACCGGCTTCCCGTTCAACATTTATAATATTGCCGCTGCCGAGCGAAACTGAAGCGGTAATCCGCGTAGGTTTCCCAAAGGCGTGATGCCCGCTTTCATAGACTGCCAGGCCGTTAATAGTTCCCACGCGGGAACCGTGAGTGTCAATCAAAATTGTTCCGTCGGTTATCATCTGGGAAAGTTTTGATTCGTACAAGCCGTGACGTTCTTTTGCCGTATCGAATGCCTGGACAACATGGTATTCGCTCACCATTTTTTCGCCGCTGTCGTGCGCCCAAAAATTCGCTTCACGTACCAAGTCTGCAATGTACGCAAAACGCGTAGTCAGTTTGTTTTTCTCACCTGCATAGCGCGCGCCGTACTCAATTATTTTTGCAATTGCGGCCTTATCAAACTCAAGCAGTTTTTCGGTCTCGATTAATTTTTTAATTACCTTGGCGTATTCGGTCAGTGCTTGTTCCGTTCGCTGCATTTCGTAATCGAAATCGGCTTTAATCTTGAAAATTTTGTTGAAGTCGTCTTCGTACTGTGAAAGGATCGAATAAATATAATTGTTGCCAACCATAATAATTTTGGTGTCGATGCTTATTGGCTGCGGTTTCAAAATGCTTGGAGAGAATTGGTAAAGATTTGCAATATCCTGGATTTCCAATTTCTCATAAAGCAATACACGTTTCAAAGTTTTCCAAACGCCCGGTTCGCTAAAGGCGTCCATAGCGTTGATAACCAGATAGCCGCCGTTGGCGCGAAGCAGCGTACCGGCTTTAATTCTCGTAAAATCTGCGTACCATCCGCCTCGGCCGTCGCTGTATTTTTCTATTGTTCCGAATAGATTGCTGTAAGTCGGAGAGGTTTCAATAATAACCGGGCATTTTTTTATCTGCGAGTTATCGAGAACAATGTTCACTTCGTATTCTTTCATGTAATCGATAATTATTCCGTCGTCGGCTTCTTCTTTCGCTGGCCGCTGTCCTTTAAACACATCAAGATTTTGAAGAATGTTCTCGCACACCTGGTTAAGATATTCTTTCACGTCCGGATTTTTAAATTTCTTTTTTAGATCTTCAACGGCAACGGAGACAATAGCGTTAGCGTATTCACTTTCCAGCTTGGATATTTTTTCCTGGAAGTCCTGCGTTAGCTTGAGACTCTCTCTAAATAATTTTTGGAGTTCTTCCTGGTAATTCAAATACTTTGTTTGGAAATCCTTTGCCTGCTCTTCGGTAATTTTTTGTTCCCGGACGTACTCTTCCAACTGTTGAACGAACACCGGTTGATTTTCAATGACAGCGAAAATTTCCGGACGCGGCATTTCGCCTACTTTAATTTGTCCAAGAGTAAAATTATCATGTCTTAGTTTTTCCTCAAACGTGTTCATCATATTCTGCTGAACTGATCCGAACTCGGCCAGCAATTTTTTCTTTTTGGAAACGAAAGGATCGTTTGAAAGAACCTGCGGAATTTTTTCCTGCAAAAATTTTATTGCTCTTTGAAGATCTTTTTTGAATTTGCTTGCCTGCCCGGCGGGAAATTGCAGCAGCGTAGGCCGGTCTTCATCTTTAAAATTGTTTACGTAAGCATAGTCGCTTAGATGAGAGCAGTCGGGAGTTATCGATTCGAGCATCTGTTGAATTGCCGTTAACTTTCCGGTGCCGGATAAACCGGTAACAAAAATATTATAACCCTGGCTTTTAAGATCGACGCCCAAACGCAGCGCTTTAAGCGCCCGTTCCTGTCCAACTATTCCTTCAATAGGTTTAAGACTTGTCGTAGATTCAAATTCAAAAACATCCGGGTCGCATGTCCACTTAAGGTCTTCCGGTTTTAATTCTTTTGGCTGCCGAGCTTTGAGGAGCGCCATAAATTGTTTCCGTGAATTGTTGGTTGAATTCGTATTGCAAAATAATAAAAATGAGATAATAGAAATATGCGTAAATCTGTTATTATTGAATCTAATGAGTTAATTTTGTGTTATTCTTTTACCGAACAATCCTTTCCCGCCCCGGCGGGCTAAGGTGTTGTGTATTTTAAATAGAACATCAGCCTTAACAACAGGCTGTAGAAAAATGGAATTGAATGAAAACCCCTGTTGATACTCTCATCGATTCTTTGCTGCCGCTTCATAAACTGAAGGAAGGGATAGCTGCGCCCGGGAATCAAGATAAAATTTTTGTCTCATCTTTTGCCGGATCGTCTAAATCAATCTTCGTAAAACTTGCCGTACCCCGTATCAAACAGCTGATTATACTTTGCCCGTCGGTGCAGTCTGTAAACGAAACCAAGGTTGAACTGAGTTTGATGGAACTTGAAGACCGGCTGATTATAATAGATGAATTCAATATGGAGTTGCTTCAGGAGAAGCTAACAGACATAAATGGCCGCACAAGTTTTATACTGATTACAACCTACGAGCTATTAAAATTGAAGCTGCCGTCCATGAAATCGATTATGGCAAACACAACAAAGGTAGAAATCGGCGGTAATCTGACTTATGACGATTTAATCGAGTACTTAAATTCGATTAATTACGATCGTACAAAGTTTGTAGAAAATCCCGGCGACTTCTCCGTACGCGGTTCAATAATTGATTTCTGGTCGTTCAGCGAAAAGCAGCCGTGTCGTCTGGAATTCGACGGCGACTTTCTGGAATCGATTCGTCATTTTGATCCTGAAACACAGCGCTCTCTTAATAAACTTACGTCCGTAACTGTTGCTGCATCGCTGGACGAAGCCGAAAACAACTCCGGCATTTTCGATTACCTGGATAATCCTCTGGTCATAGCGTCCGAATACGAATTGGAAAAATTATCCGAGAAAAAAAAATTCTCGGAAGAAACACCGCTGAAGATAGATATAGATGACGAATTGAAGGAAGAGCTTTTTGAATCGGAAAATGTTGAAGAAGTTATAGATAGGAAGAACGAGGGCGAGGATGAAATTTTATTTTCTTCCGAATTGCTTTACACTAAGAATGTCAGATGGATCATAGAAGATGAAATTGGCCGTCACGATGATCGTATAATCCTAAATTTTTCCGAAGCACCAGCCGTCAATTCGAATTTTGAATTGATGTATAATTTCATGAAGGACTACACATCAAAGAATTTCCAGGTAACAATTGCCGTTGAAAACGAATTGCAGATTAAACGTCTGTACGATCTCCTTGCCGATTTTAAGGAAGAAATGGCCGCGCTTCTGGAATCGGGAAAAATAAAATTTATTCTCTTCCCAATTAAAAATGGATTTATTTCAAAGGACACCGCACTTGTTCTATTAACCGATTACCAAATTTTCAACAAGCCGTACCGAACCAAGCTACCGTCCAAAGCTAAATTTAAAAAGTCGCGCGTTAAAGATTTTGCATCTATAAAACGCGGCGATTTTGTCGTGCACGAAAATTTCGGAATTGGCCAGTATGCCGGATTGGAAACAATAAAAATAGGCGAGGTAGAACAGGAATCGATAAAAATATTATACGCTGAAGGCGGAGTAGTTTATGTTAACCTTAATTACCTTTCTCTTGTAAAGAAATTTTCTTCAAAAGATAACGTTCCTCCTAAGCTATCCGTACTTGGCGGTACGGAATGGAAAACCACAAAGAAAAAAGTTAAAGCACAGATAAAAGAGGCTGCACGGGAATTAATTACTCTTTATGCCAGAAGAAAATCCGCGCAGGGTTTTTCATTCAGCACAGATTCAATTTGGCAGCGAGAACTCGAAGCGTCTTTCTTTTACGAGGATACGCCCGACCAGGTAAAAGTATCGGAAGAAGTTAAGCGCGACATGGAAGGCGAAAATCCGATGGACCGGCTTGTGTGCGGCGATGTTGGTTTCGGCAAAACAGAAATTGCCGTTCGCGCCGCCTTCAAAGCCATCAACGACGGCAAACAAGTTGCTTTGCTTGTGCCGACTACAATTCTTGCAGAACAACATTACAATACATTCAAAGACCGGCTTAGACAGTTTCCGGTAAAAGTAGAAGCGCTTTCAAGGTTTCAAACAAAGGCCGAACAGACGGAGATAATAAAAAGATTGTTAAGCGGCGATGTTGATGTGGTTATCGGCACGCACCGGTTGATATCAAAGGATATTCAATTTAAAGATCTCGGGTTGCTCATCATCGACGAAGAACACAGGTTTGGCGTAATGGCAAAAGAAAAATTGCGTTCTCTTAAAGCAAATGTTGATACGCTGACTTTAACCGCTACGCCGATACCGCGCACGCTTAATCTATCATTGCTCGGCGCTCGCGACCTATCTATTATTGCTACGCCGCCGCCCAACCGCCAGCCGATTTATACTAAGGTAGATACATTCGACGTTCTTAAAGTGCGCGAATGGATTTTGAACGAGGTAAAGCGCGGAGGGCAGGTTTATTTTGTTCATGATCGAATCCAATCTATCGAAAAAATTTCGGCGTATATACAAAAATATATTCCGGAAATACGAATTGGTGTTGCACACGGACAGATGAAGCCTGCCGATCTCGAAAAGGTAATTCATAATTTCCTGAATAGGAATTACCACATGTTAATCTCCACAAAAATTATAGAGTCCGGTCTTGATATACCTAATGTTAATACTATTATTATAAACCGAGCGGATCGGTTCGGACTTGCGGAGCTTCACCAGCTTCGGGGACGTGTTGGCCGGTCGGATAGACAGGCTTACGCATTTTTTCTTGTTCCGTCGTTGAACGCAATTACAAAAAAAGCTGTTAAGCGATTACAGGCAATTGAAGAATACACGGAGCTTGGCGAGGGCTTCAACTTGTCGATGCGCGATCTGGAAATACGGGGCGCAGGAAATCTTTTGGGAACCGAGCAAAGCGGATTTATCGATTCGGTAGGATTTGATATGTATCTTAAACTCCTGGATGAAGCTGTTGAGGAGTTGAAGCAAAGCGAATTTAAAGAAGTATTTAAAGAACTGCCGAGGCAGCAGGAAAGATCCGAACCAACAATTGATACCTACTTTGAAATCGGTATACCGAAATCATTTATGCCTGATCAAGCAGACAGACTGAGCTTTTACACCGCTTTATTCTCAATGCTGAAATTTGAAGAGCTCGACGAGATCAAGGAAGAAATGATAGATAGGTTCGGTAGGCCGCCCGTCAACGTTGAACGGTTAATCCTTGCCGCAGTGTTAAGATTTCGGGCGTCGTTTATCTTGCTTGAGCGGGTTATTGTCCAGGAAAGAAAAATTATTATCATTCTTCCAAAGGGTGAAAAAGAATCGTTCTACCAGAATAAATTTATTCTTGTTCTTGATTTCATAAATAAAAATTATTCAAAGGAGATAAGATTCGTTCAGTCAAACGAAACTCTTAAACTGGAAATGATAAACAAATTCAACTCGCCGGAAAGCGCAATGAATTTCTTAATTAAGTTTTGCACTGAACTTTACGATATTATCAAATAATATCATTCGGATATTTATAATTTTATTTCTCAAAAGTTTTTTTAACATTCCCGCAGAGAAAGCGGGATGTCAATATTTCCGGAATATTAAAACTGAAGGAGTATGTATGGGAAGAATAACAAAAGCGGTACTGATTATTCTGATCTTGGCATTTATAGGAATTCAATTTGTTGATGTAGAAAAAACCAATCCCCCGGTTAAAGGAGATATCGGCGCGCCGCAGGAAGTAAAAACAATTCTTAAAAAATCGTGTTATGATTGTCATTCGAATGAAACAAAATGGCCATGGTACAGCAATGTTGCCCCGGTTTCATGGTTTGTTACCGACGATGTTAATTCGGGAAGAAGACATCTAAATTTTTCCGCATGGGAAACTTATAACGATGTAAGAAAAGAAAAGAAGATGAAAGAAATTTGGGACGAAATTAGCCAGGACGATATGCCGATGAAAGCTTATACGTATATGCATCCCGGTACCGAACTTGATTTAAACGAGAAAGGAATTATCAAAAAATGGGTTACCGGAAAAGGAATAGGTGAAAATTGATAATATCTAAATTGTAAGATGAATTATGGCAGAGCTTATAATTGGAACATGCAGTTGGAAGTACGATTCCTGGCGTGGCCTGGTTTATACCGACGGCGCAGAAATTAATTATCTTAAAGAATATTCCAAGATTTTTAATTATGTCGAAATTGATCAATGGTTTTGGTCGCTCCGCGGGTTAAATAATATTGAGCTGCCGAAAACCGAAATAGTAAAGAGTTATAAAGAATCCGTTCCTTACGATTTTAAGTTCTCTGTTAAAGTACCTAACAGCATTACCCTTACTCATTTTTACAAAACAGAGGAAGAAGAACCGATAATTCAGAACCAGCATTTCTTATCGCTCGACATCCTCAACGAGTTCATCGGCTTAATTAAGCCGATTCATAAAAACCTTGGCCCTCTTATGTTTCAGTTTGAATACTTGAACAAAGAAAAAATGAAATCGCAATATGAGTTTCAAGGTCTGTTCAGGGAATTCACCGGCAAGTTGCCGGATAAATTTTTGTACGCCGTCGAAACAAGAAATCCAAACTATTTGAATGAATCGTATTTCCAATTTTTAAGAGATAACAAACTAGGCCATGTCTTTTTGCAAGGCCACTATATGCCTTCTGTTTATGATCTATATAGAAAATTTAAAGACTATATAAAAACCTTTACAGTTATCAAACTTCACGGGCAGGATCGGAAAGGTATTGAACAGCGTACCGGCGGCAAATGGGATAAAATAGTAGATCCGAAAACCGAAGAACTTGAAAATATTGTTCAAATGATTCTGGAACTGCTGGAACGGAAGGTGGATGTCTATCTAAACGTGAATAATCATTACGAAGGAAGCGCCCCGTTAACTATATTGCGGATACAAAAAATGATATCCCAAATTAAAAAGGAGAGCTAAAGTGAATCACTCGTTAATTACCACAACATTTGCGCTTGACGGTTATAAGGTTGCTAAGAATCTTGGCGTTGTAAAAGGAATAGTTGTTAGGTCGCGTTCAATACTTGGTAATATAGGAGCCGGACTGCAAACAATTTTCGGAGGCAACATTACACTTTATACGGAGCTTTGCGAAAAGACCCGTTCAGATTCATTTGAACTTATGGTTCAGCATGCCTCTGCGTTGGGAGCTAATGCAATTCTTGGAGTACGATACGACGCGACCGAAGTTATGTCCGGCGTGACTGAAGTATTATGCTACGGTACTGCAGTCTATGTTGAGAAAATCGACTGATCATAAAAAATTAGGGAACAACTAAACATGGCCTAACAAAATTTTATGATCGGCGCTATGTGTTGCAACAATCGGAAAACAAACAAGACAAAAAACATTTTAACACGTTTTTTATTTCGTTGGAAAAAAAATAATACCCCTCTAAGTTTCGTAAGCAATTTTTCCTTTATTCGGAAATTTATATGGAACATGCTGAGAAACATTCCTCAACTCTTGCAGACAA
>JAKAHQ010000043.1 GCA_021814855.1 Bacteroidota bacterium
CTCAAATAAACAATTAGGTCGCGAATTTCTTTCATTCCCTGCGGGTCCAACCCGGTAGTCGGCTCATCAAGAATTATTAATTCGGGGTCGTGTAGCAGGGCCTGTGCGATTCCCAAACGCTGCTTCATGCCGTGAGAAAAAGTTTTTACTTTGCTCTTATACCTTTTATTCAACCCCACGAGCTCGAGCATTTCCATTATCTTTTTCTGCGACGTATCGGCGCCGGAAATTTTTCCGAGAATTTCCAAATTCTTATACGCGCTTAAGTATAAATAGAAATCAGGTTTCTCAACAATAGCCCCAACTTTTCTAAGTATTTCACCGCGCTTTTCCGTCAGTTGCTTTCCGAATATTTTAATCGATCCGGAAGTAGGTTTGATAAGAGAGAGAAGCATTCTGATAGTTGTGCTTTTACCCGCACCGTTGGGTCCCAGAAATCCGAATACGTCGCCCCTGAAAACATTTAAATCGAGATTGTTAACTGCAACAAGATTCCGGAATTTTTTAGTGAGTCCGCGTACTTCAATAACCTGTTCGGAATTCAAAAATCCTCCAGCTTATATTCGTCTATAAATTAAAAATTCTTACTTGACCTTTAGTAACGCTAAAGTTCTGGA
This sequence comes from Bacteroidota bacterium, assembly GCA_021814855.1. Next base: position 618 of record JAKAHQ010000043.1, read on the forward strand.
ATTAAGACGAACGGGCAAAAGCTATTGTTACACTTCTGCCCGTTTAAAATTTATTCTTCGGATAATTTTTTTCTTCCGTACGAATATTCCAGTGGAATAAACCTGGTGATTATTAATGAAGGAATAATTGTAAGCACGACAAAAACAAAAAATAATTTATATCCAACCGCTTCCTCAATCATACCGCTGAACATTCCCGGTATCATCATTCCCAAAGCCATGAATCCGGTTGCTATTGCATAGTGCGAAGTTTTATACTCCCCTTCGGAAACATACATCATATACATTAGATAAGCTGTGAACCCGAACCCGTACATTAATTGTTCTCCGGCAACGCAGCCGTATATTATCCAAAGATTTGTCGGCTGCGCGTAAGCCAAATAAACATAAAGTATGTGCGGCAAATTGATTGCAAACAACATGGGCCAAAGCCAAAACTTCAATCCCTTTTTAGAAATTACAAAGCCACCCAAGAGTCCGCCTATCATCAAAGAAATTATTCCAACGGTACCGTAAATAAATCCTACTTCCGAAGTGCTTAAACCGAGACCGCCGACTTCTCTTCCGTCGAGGAGAAACATCGGCGCCATTTTAACTATTTGCGCCTCGCCGAATCTGTAAAACAAAAGAAAGAGCAATATTAATATCACGCGTTTCTTTTCGAAGAACCTGAAGAACGTTCTGAAAAATCCTTTCATTACGGAAATCCTGGAACGTGATATAACAGCTTCGTCTTCAACAGGACGAGGTAAGATGAACCTATGATAAATAAAAAAGAGAATAAAGAGAACGCCTACAACCGAGAAGGTGAAAACCCAGGCAAGCGGTATTCGTTCGGTTCTTACTATAAACAGCGCGTCGGTTTTTTTAGCTAAGGAATTATCCAACTGAAATACAACGAACGCGGGTTTATTCCAGTTGCGCGAAGTGAATTTAAGTTTATGACCTTCAATTACTTTTATTCCGTCGTTCCCTTCGGAAAAGTCCACGCTTACATTATACTCGGCGTCTTCCTTCGGCTGTTTTGAAAGCTGCAGTCTTGCAATTCCAACATTGCCAACCAACACGTCGCTTGTCGATGTATCCGGCATGGCAATACCTTCATTTGTAAAACCATTCATTATATTAAAATTATGCGCAAAGCTTTTGTAAAAATTTACGGATTCTTTCGACTTTGGATGTGTGCTGATTTCGACATACGACGGATTGGCTACAAGTCGTAAGCTGCCACTCAATTGTTTCTCGGAAAGAGAATCGATCTTAATTGTATCTTCAAAAAATTTATTCGGGTTGGCGGCAACGCGCACATCAGCCGGCCCAATAGTCATTGAGCTTTCGAGGTAACCGGCAAGTATAACAAGCAATCCTTGACCGGCGATCATTGCAACGCGGTAAAAAGTGCTTCTAATTCCGACAAAGAAAGATTGTTGACTTTCCGTAAGCGCGAGCATGTAAAATCCGTCCGCGGCTATATCGTGCGTAGCGGAACTAAATGCCAGAAGCCAAAAGAACGCGAGCGTGAATTGGAAGAAGTCCGGCATCGGAATGGTAAACGCAACCCCGGCCATACCGGCGCCTACAATCAGCTGCATTGTGTATATCCACGATCGCTTTGTTTTTAACAGGTCAACAATTGGGCTCCACAACGGCTTTATAACCCATGGCAAATAAAGCCAGCTTGTGTAAAGAGCTATATCCGCGTTCGATATGCCCATTCGCTTGTACATATACACCGAGACGGTCATTACAATTACATACGGAAGACCTTCGGCAAAATATAATGAAGGAACCCATGCCCATGGATTTCTTTTTTGATTTTTTTTCTCGTCGTGAGTTTTTTTGATTATCATCTCAGAATTTTATCCGGTAAAATTATTTTTTTTAGCGATTAGTACAGCCCCCAGTTCGGGAGGATATGCCGGCTCGCTTAGCAAAATCCCCTTAATCGAACTTTGAATTTTTTTTATTACCAAATTCGAATAAAAATTTTCATTGGAAAGTAGTCCACCGTAGAAACTTAATTTCAGATTTCTCGCGGCAGTTTTTTCCTTTAACGATGCGACAACATTTACAATTTCTTCAGCTTCGTTTTCCAAAATTTTGCGGCATACTTTATCTCCCAGCTTGGCCGCTTTAATAACGAATTCCGCTACTGCGGCAATGTCAAACTCGTTCGAATATACTTTCGTAATCAGCGAATCGATTTCCAAAATGCCGTAATTTTTTTTCAATAATTTTTCGAGCAATGTTTCAGATGCACGCCCATCCAAGCTTTTTGCCGCAGCTATTAATCCTTTCCTTCCGATAGAATAACCGCTTCCCTCGTCGCCCAAAATTTTCCCGAGACCTCCCGAGCGAAAAATTTTTCCTTTTGCATTCTTGGTGTAAGCAATTGAACCGGTGCCGGCAATTAATATTGCGCCGCTTCCGCCTCGGTATGCGCCTTCCAAGGTAATTTCGGCATCGGAGACAATCTTTAATTTCTTCACGCGTACTTTCGATTTAGCCAGCAGCGTTTCGATTTCACGCTTGACTTCGTCCGCCGTTTTTTTTCTTCCGCAGCCGGCTAATCCGATAACTGCGGAATCAACCGACGGGATTTTCGACTTAGCTACGGTATCTTTAATAAGCTTGAATACAACCGACGCAGATTTGCGCGGCCCTAATATTACCGGGTTTGCACTGCCCGCCGATCTTCTCGCGATAATATTTAATTTCTCATCGGCAAGCGCTAAATTGGTTTTTGTGCCGCCGCCGTCAATTCCTATAAAAAAAGCCATACCGGATTAATAAAATTGGTTGCTAAGATATGGAAATTAGCGTGAACAATAAACATCAATTTGGTACTCACCTCCGTGTTTCTGTGTCTAAAACTTATCCAGATTATAGTTGATATAGTTTCATAATGTTGCTACATTTTCTATGTGCAACAAACAGCTTACATATAAATTGAAGGCAAAACGGTTGAGCACATTTCCCCCAAAAATTTAGCGGAGTTTAATTCAATGACAAATATCAAAAAATTTTTCACCGTCGCGTTTCTTGCTACTTTAATTTTTTCCTTGTCAAGCTGTAAAAAAAGTGATTCCAACCCGGTTACATCCGGCGGAGGAGTAACCGGTACATGGGTGCTGGCAAATATTACTGCAGTAACTTCGAGCGGTACAATAACGTTAACGGCGGACCAGGCCAATGTTCATATTTCCATAACGCTCAAAAGCGATAATTCATACCAGATGACGCTGGTTCAAAATAACCAGACCACCAACGATACCGGCACCTATGCAATATCTAACGGAACAATAACATTTACATCGCAAACTGGTTCTCAATTGGTTTGGTCTTATACTATCAGCGGCTCTACGCTTACTGCTAAAACAACTATGGATTTAACCGCGTACGGCTTTTCAAGTCAAACGCCGGTTACGCTTGTATTTAATAAACAATAATTACTTTTAATCTGGCAGCCCTGCTTGCCCCGCTTAAAGGCGGGACTTGCAGCCGCAAGTTAGCAAAGGAGGAGTTATGCCGGCAAAAATATTAAAGGAGTATTTAGATAAGCATAATGTAAAATACGTTACAATTAAACATTCCCTCGCCTTTACGGCACAGGAGATTGCCGCCTCGGCACATATTAAAGGAAAAGAACTCGCCAAAACTGTTCTTATTAAGATGAACGGCAAAATGGCAATGTGTGTTCTGCCCGCCTCTTACAAAGTGAATTTTGATCAGCTCAAAGAACTTATGTCCATCGAAAATATCCGTCTTGCAAACGAAGTAGAATTCAAAGACAAGTTCCCGGAATGCGAAGTCGGGGCTATGCCTCCATTCGGCAATTTATACGGTATCGATGTTTACGTTGCGGATATACTTGCCCAGGACGAAGACATCGCCTTCAACGCTTGCAACCACACCGAACTGATTCAAATGTCGTTTAAAGATTATATGAAGCTTGTTAAACCCAAACTGCTAAGGTTCTCATATCAATCAAAATTGTAAACACACCGGCAAATATTTCAGTTAAGAAAGGCGGCCTGCAGCGGGTCGCCTTTTCTTTCTGCTTATGCCAGTCATAGCTTGGCAAACCCGTAACTTTATTTTAAGAAAGCATATCGGTCAGCTTCTTAATACCTCCGACCGCATCATTTCCCAAATCGAATCGAACAACTTTTCTTTTGTTCTCTTGCAGCGCCTTAAAATCGCCAAGCGCTTGCGCTTGAATTAACGTGCCGAAAGTAAGCGAAGATTTTTCCTTGCCCGCTTCATCCGGTATTGATGCGTCATTAGCATCACTGGAAGTGAATTGAATGAACAATCCATTCCCGGCGTCGCCTTTGTGAAGCTGTCCAGTCGAGTGAAGAAAGCGCGGGCCGTAACCAACCGTTGTTGCTGTTTTGTATTTCTTCTGAATTGCAGTTCTCAACTGCTGAAGCGCTTCTGTGGTCTTATAGTCTGGCGTAAGGTAAGCTTGAAGTGATAAATATTTTTGAGGAACAGATTTTTTATTTTCCAGTTCTTCTAGGAAATTATTAAAAGCACTCTTAACGTTTGAACCGGTAGCGTTGCCGTAAACCGTAATTCCATTCTCTTTTATTACGGCATCGAGTGAAGGGAGTTTGCCTTCTTCGTTGTATGCTTTAATCATTGCGCGGGCTAATACTTTTGCCGCTTCAACATTCGGCTGATCGAACGGCTGAATTTTTATTTTCCAGCTTGCTATCGCGGTCGCCAATTCCCATCTCATGTATTCCGCGCCGAGATCGAACAAATCATTCCAGATAACTTCGACTACCGGGAAGCCGGCGCCCTTTAGCTTTGATATCTTTTCATCGTTGCTGTTTTCATTTTTTAATTTTATATAAACAAACAATCGGTCGTTGGAATAATATTCGGGTGCTTCAACGGATTCGCTTTCGACCGGCAAAATTCCTTTGCCGTTTTTACCGGTGCTTTCCGCAACAAGCTGTTCTACCCACGCGCCGAACGGAGCGATTTGCGGCGAGGTAATGTAGGTTACTTTATCTATACCATTTTCTGCTAACGCGCCAACTATAACTCCCAGCACCGAGCTGCTGCTGTTTTCTTTCTTGCTCTCTTCGCCAACTGACTTTGCACGCGAAAGAATTTTTTCAACATCAACACCGGCAAGAGCGGCGGGAACAACACCGAACAAAGACAACGCGGAGTAACGGCCGCCGATATTAGGATCGTTCAAAAATATTTTACGGAATTTTAAATCTTCAGCCATCTTCTGAAGTCCGCTCCCGGGATCGGTGATGGCGATAAAATGCTTTGTAACCTTTTCTCCTAGTTTGCCTGCAACAAATGTGTAGAAGTATTTCATGAAGGAAATAGTCTCTATTGTGCCGCCGGATTTTGTCGAAACGATATAAAGAGTTTTAGCATGATCGAATTTGTTTGTCATGTTTAAAACTGCGCCGGGATCTGTGCTGTCTAAGACGCTTACTTTGAGAAATCCTTCTTTATAACCAAATATATTTTGGAATACCTCTGGAGCCAGACTTGAACCGCCCATTCCGAGAAGCAATGCGTTTTCAAGTTTTTCATTTTGAATTTCTTCCACAAATTTATTTACCTCCGGCAGCGCCGCCTTCGAATTTTCCGGGCTGACGAGCCAGCCGAGGCGGTTTGTTATTTCTGTAGGACTATCGCTCCAAACCGTGTAATCTTTATTCCAAATACGTTCAACTATTTTCTGATTGGTAAGTTCTTCTAATGTTGCCTCGATCGTTGATTCGTAACCCTTTGCTGTATAACCGAAATTCTCTCCAACTGATGTCATGTAATTCTCCGTTAAATATTATTTAATTCGCCCGTGCAAAATTAAACTAATTTTAGGAAAAGCGGGGAATCTAAAATGCAACCGTTTATATGTGGAGAATCTTATCCCGAATTTTTATAGATTGCAACCGCATGGAAAGTTAGGGCGTCTTAAGTCAGCAAGATTTAAGTTAATAGATTTCCAACCAACAAAAGAGGCGGCATGAAGTTAAAATCAATTCTCTTCGTACTTATTGCTTTTTCGGTAATAACAACTACTCGCGCACAAAAAATCGACGACATCAGCATTCCTTATCAAAAGTTTGTTCTTAAGAACGGACTAACGTTGATTGTGCACGAAGATCACAAAGCGCCGATTGTGGCGGTAAACATTTGGTATCACGTCGGTTCGAAAAATGAAAAGTCTGGCAAGACCGGTTTCGCACATTTGTTTGAACACCTGATGTTCAACGGAAGTGAAAATTATAATGATGATTATTTCAAAATTATGGAGAAGATCGGCTCGACAGATCTTAACGGAACAACAAACAACGACCGCACAAATTATTTTGAAACAGTTCCGACTTCAGCTCTCGATTTGACTTTATGGATGGAAAGCGACCGGATGGGTCATCTCGTCGGCGCAATTGATACAGCCAAGTTGAACGAGCAGCGCGGCGTTGTACAAAACGAGAAACGCCAGGGTGAAAACGAACCTTACGCTTTATCCGATGAATTAATTACTACCGGCACGCACCCGAAAGGACATCCGTATTCGTGGACAGTTATCGGTTCGATGGATGATTTGAATGCTGCATCGCTAAATGATGTGCATGAATGGTTTAAATCTTATTACGGCGCCGCAAACGCAACCATTTCAATTGCCGGCGATGTAAACACCGATGAAGTAAAAGCCAAGGTGGAAAAATATTTCGGCGATATTCCTTCCGGACCCCCGGTAACAAAATTCCAAGAATACATTGCCAAGATGACAGGCTCGCGAAGACAAGTTGCTCAAGACCGCGTTCCTCAAACCCGCATTATTAAAGTGTGGAATGTCCCAGGCTGGGGAACAAAAGAACTTGCCGATCTTGATTTGCTAAGCGATGTTCTCTCTCAAGGCAAAACTTCCAGATTTTACAAACGATTAGTTTATGAAGATCAAATCGCAACAAGCGCTTCGGCGTTTATAGATCCTTTGGAAATCGGCGGACAGTTTTATATTCAAGCGGATGTAAAACCGGGAGTCGATCCTGCCAAAGTTGAAAAAGCTCTTGATGAAGAACTTGCTAAGCTACTTAAATCCGGTCCTACCGAGAAGGAATTGAAAAGAGTGAAGACGCAATATTTTGCACGCTTCATTCGCGGTATTGAACGCATCGGCGGGTTTGGCGGAACTTCCGATATCCTTGCGCAAAACCAGGTTTACGGAGGATCGCCGGATTATTATAAAATTTATAACAAATATATTGCCGATGTTACTGCGAAAGAAATGGCTGCAACGGGCAACAAGTGGTTAAGCGACGGAGTTTATATTTTACAGATCAATCCGTTCCCGAAGTATGAAACAATTGCTAGCGATGTCGACCGCAAAAAACTTCCGGAAACCGGAACTCCGCCCGATGCAACTTTTCCGGCTCTTCAAAAAGCGGAACTCTCCAACGGTATGAAAATTATTTTGGCCGAGCGCAAATCGATTCCGGTAATAAATTTTAATCTTCTCATCGATGCGGGATTTGCGAGCGACCAGTTTGCATATCCCGGTGTCGCCAGCATGGCAATGTCTATGCTTGATGAAGGAACGAAGACAAAAGACGCACTTCAAATAAGCGATGAGCAGCAAATGCTGGGCGCAAATTTGGGAACCGGCTCCAATCTCGATATGGGCTTTGTGAATTTATCGGCTATTAAAACGAATCTTGATGCGTCGCTGAATTTATTCGCCGACGTTGTTCTGCATCCGTCGTTTCCTCAGAAAGAACTTGACCGGCTTAAGAAGGAAAGAATTGTAGCAATTCAAAGAGAGAAATCCTCGCCGATCGCTATGGGCTTGCGGGTTGTTCCCCAATTTATTTACGGCAAAGATCATCCGTACGGTTTGCCTTTCAGCGGAACCGGATATGAAACCACGACTAATAAGATGACTCGCGAAGACATGGTGAAATTTTACGACACGTGGTTCAAACCGAATAATGCGACGCTCGTTGTTGTTGGCGATATTACAATGAATGAGATAAAACCGAAGCTCGAAAAACTTTTTGCCAACTGGAAGCGCGGCGATGTTCCTAAAAAAATTGTTAAGGAAGTTTCTCCCGCCGAAAAACCGGTTATCTATTTAATG
>JAKAHQ010000044.1 GCA_021814855.1 Bacteroidota bacterium
CAGTGTATAGCATGAATTTCCTCAACACGAAATATTCGGTTAGAAAAATATTACGTCTATAATCAAAGGAGAACTATGAAATTAAAGTTTATCATTCCTGCCATATTGCTTTCTTTGAGCTGCCTTATTGCTCAAGAATACTCTCAAACATTCCTTTCATTAAAAAATACCGGTGTTGATGCGTTTCTTAAGAAGTACCCGCAATATGACGGCAGGGGAACAATAATTTTTGTTCTCGATACCGGTTTGGATATGGGAATCGACGGATTGAAAAAAACATCTACCGATCAGACCAAGGTTATTGATGTACAAGATTTTACCGGAGAGGGAGATGTTTCCTTTGTACCGGCGGATGTGAATGAGGAAAGCGGAATAAAATATTTTGTGAATGAGAAAAGCGGTTACAAAGTTGCCGGAGTTGATAAATTATCCTACAAGGCGGAAGACAATAAATATTTTATCGGCGTGTTGCCTGAAAAATTATGGCTCAATTCAAATTCCGGCGTTAGAGATGTTAACGGCAACGGAACTGAGAACGATAAATTTTGTTTTGTAACATTCAAAACCAAAGCCGACGGAAAAGATTTCTGGGTGTTGTATCTCGATACAAATTTGAACGGCGATTTATCGGATGAAAAGCCGCTTAGAAATTACAAAGAAAATTTTGACGCGTTCACAATTCCCAACGCAAAAGGATTGCCAAAATTTACTATGGGACTAAATATTTTTCCTGAAGAGAATAAAGTTTCATTCTTCTTTGATGACGGCGGTCACGGCACACACTGTTCCGGTATTACCGCCGGTTACAGAATTGGCGATGAACAGCTTAACGGAGTAGCTCCGGGTGCAAATCTTATCGGACTGAAAATCGGGAACAACAATTATCCCGGCGGCGCAACGGTAACCGAGAGCATGAAGAAAGCTTATTTATATGCCGATAAAATTTCCAAGGAAAGAAAAGAACCTTGCATAGTAACTATGAGCTTCGGCATCGGTTCGGAAATTGAGGGACAGGCCGATATGGAAAAATTTCTTGACGATCTCACAGCAAAAAATCCTTATCTCTATATCTGCACCTCTAACGGAAACGACGGACCCGGAATTTCGACAGCCGGACTTCCTGCTTCTTCTTATGCTGTCTTGGCTTCTGGCGCAGCATTGGCGGAAGAAGTGGGCAACGACCTTTACGGTGCAATGGTTGGGAAAGATATAATTCTTCATTTTAGTTCACGTGGCGGCGAGGTTCGCAAGCCGGATATTATTTCTCCGGGCGCTGCTGCGTCAACAATTCCAAATTACGCGCGCGGCGACGTGATGTGGGGTACCAGCATGGCCTCGCCTTATACTGCCGGCGTTGTATCTCTTCTTTTAAGCGCGGCCAAAGTCGATTTTCCGGATGTAAAAATTCCCTCGCAGTTCTTGTTTAAGGTAATTAGACAAAGCGGTACAAAGCTGGAGGGATATACTCATCTTGATCAAGGCGGCGGATATATAAACGCTCTCAACGCGTATGAACTTCTGAAAAAATATATTAAAGAAGGGGAGTTAGAAAAATTCGAAACTTATTATACTTCATCTTTCGCGCCTAATATGCCGGCACAGCGCGCCGAAAATCTTTATATAAGAAACGGCTCCTACATTAAGAGTACGGATAATTTTACTTTTATGGTTAAGAGAAACAATTTTATAAAGAATGATAAGTTTTATAGAATTTATAATCTTAAGAGTGATCAAGATTGGCTTGTACCTACTTCCAGAAAACTTCATTTGAGGAACGATCAAAACGGATATGTAAGCGTAAAGTTGGATAGAAGCAAAATGACCGGACCCGGTCTTTACAACGGAATGATTTACGCAACCCGCGACGATCGGTCCAACTTTCCGGAATTTGAAATGATGGCAACGGTTGTTATTCCTTATCAATTTAACAGTGCGAATAATTATGCAATGGTTTGGAATAACCAGCTACTATCCCCGGGAATTTTAAAAAGATATTTTCTTGAAGTCCCCGTCGGCGCCTCGGATCTTCACGTTAGAATTTCCGCAGAAGGAAATAAATTTTCTTCCGTTCGTTTTTATGTGAATGATCCGAACGGTGAAGCAAAGCTGCTCGGTATTTTTAATTCCGAAGACGAAAATGATTTTGTCGATAGATATCTCGGCGATCTTGAACCGGGCGTGTATGAACTGGACGTACTCGGAAATTTCAACGCCAAAGCCGGTTCTACTTTCGATCTCATGGCGGAATTCGACGGTGTGAATCGAATGGATAATAATATACTGGGCACTAAGAAAAATTCCATTCAGCTTGAGAATGTATTCGATAAAGTTCAGATGTATAACCTTGAAGGCGATATTACCGGCTACCGGAAAGTATTTGAAGTTCACATGGACAGCGTTAAAACTTACGACATTCCTTTTGAACTGAAGAAAGGCGAGACATCCAAAACTTTTAAGATAGAGATCAGCAAAGAAGATTTTAACAAGGTTACGGACTTCACTTATGCCGTTTATGATTCTGCTGGCGAAGCGCAGGCTACCGGAGGATTGAGCTATAGAACGGGCGACATCACAATCAATAATAAATTCAAAGGCGATGCCACAAAATTAAAATTGGTACTTATTCCGGCTTACACTAACAAAGCCGGAGTGATGGATGTAAAAATAACGGAAACGACCGAGCTGGCAAACGGATCGAAGATAAAGTTCAAGAATAATTCCATCACGCTTTATCCAACGGCAAAAGAAACATTATCGCTTGAATTCAAAAAACCGGAATTCTCAATTCCGTCGGATTCTAAATTTAACGGGAAGATTGAATTCAAATCTATTCGTACAGACAAAACGGAATTTGAAGTTCCGCTGATTTTTGAATTTTAGTTGTTGAATATTAATAGCATAAATACATGAAGTAAATTTCGAATCTTCAAATAGGAGATAGTTGAATGTCTACACAAGAAACTCCCCAGACAAACGGACTTCCGTCCAACGCTTATACGGAATTGAAACCGGGTGAAGAATACAAACCTATTATGCCCGCGCATATATCATTTCCCGAAGTTACATCATATTCGGTTGTGACCGGATTGATAATGGCTGTATTATTCTCTGCGGCTGCGGCATACCTTGGTCTAAAAGTCGGCCAGGTGTTCGAAGCTGCAATTCCGATTGCGATCCTCGCTGTTGGATTATCTAATATGCTGAAAAAGAAAGGAGCGATGGGGCAGAACGTAATTATCCAATCGATCGGTTCTACCTCCGGCGCAGTGGTTGCCGGCGCAATTTTTACATTACCCGGCATATATATTCTAAATCTTCAAGCATCGTTTTTACAGATGTTCTTTGCTTCGTTGTTTGGAGCGTTTCTCGGAATCTTATTCTTAATCCCGTTCAGAAAATATTTCGTCTCCGAAATGCACGGCAAACTTCCTTTCCCCGAAGGTACGGCTACTACGGAAGTTTTAGTAGCCGGTGAAAAAGGAGGCAACCAGGCATTGGTGCTTGTTAGCGCCGGATTGATCGGCGGCTTATATGATTTTCTTATCTCTACATTCGGAACCTGGGCGGAGATATTTACATCAAGAGTTGTCGGTATCGGTCAAACAATCGCGGATAAATTCAAACTTGTTTTCAGGCTGGATGTTAGCGCGGCGGTAGTCGGTCTTGGATATGTTATTGGTCTAAAGTATTCAACAATAATTGTAGCCGGCTCATTTTTATCGTATTTCGTTTTGATTCCGGTTATATCATTTTTCGGTTCCCATTTAACTGTGAGTGTCGGCTCCGGCGTTACTTTGTTGGTTAGAGATATGTCTGCAGAACAAATTTTTCAATACTATGTAAGGCATATCGGCATTGGCGCAATCGCTATGGCGGGCTTCATCGGCATAGTGCGTTCTTCAAAAGTAATTCGTTCCGCTATTTCCATTGCCGTAAAAGAAATCTTTGGCGGAAAAAATGTTGAGGCCTCAACTGTTCGTACCCAGCGAGATCTTTCGATGAAGATAATTGTAATCGGCATCATTCTTACGGCGGTAGTAATTTTTATCTTTTTTCTGATGGGCGTGGTTACAAACGTCGTTCATGCTTTAGTCGGATTGCTGATAGTAATGATTATGTCTTTTCTCTTTACAACGGTAGCTGCAAATGCCATCGCCATTACAGGCAACAACCCTGTTTCCGGAATGACCTTGATGACTTTGGTTCTTTCGTCCATCATACTTGTAGCTGTCGGGCTTTCCGGGCCATCCGGAATGGTTTCCGCATTAATTATTGGAGGGGTTGTCTGCACCGCTTTATCTGTAGCGGGTTCTTTTGTAACGGATTTGAAAATCGGTTACTGGCTTGGTTCATCGCCTTATAAACAAGAAACCTGGAAGTTTGTAGGAACAGTTTTATCCGCGGCAACCGTTGTTTGGATTATTTCACTGCTCGATAAAATTTACGGATTTGCCGGCGGCGGATTGCCGGCACCGCAGGCAAACGCTATGGCGGCTGTTATTCAACCGTTAATGTCCAATCAACCGGCCCCATGGATGTTGTATATTGGCGGCGCGGTTGTTTCTCTTATACTTGTTATGGTTGATGTTCCCGCACTCGCATTCGCGCTTGGAATGTATTTGCCACAAGAAATAAATACTCCTCTGCTCGTCGGCGGCTTGATTGCGCATTTCGTTTCAACAAGAAGCAAAGATGAAGGTTTGAATAACGCAAGACGAGAGCGCGGCACACTTATAGCTTCCGGTTTTATTGCCGGCGGTGCATTGATGGGCGTTGTAAGCGTTATTATCAAAGCAGTGTTGAAAGAAAATAAATTACCCGATTGGTTCATGGAAACCTGGGCAGAATCGAATACCGCGGAAGTTCTTGCGTTTGTTATGTTCTGCTTGCTTTGCGTTTATATTATTTGGGATTCCATGAGAGCCAAGAAAGAAGAATAAAAATTTGTTTAGTCAAGAGGGATGAATAGTCCCTCTTGACTAATAGCGATAGACCAATCTTGAAAACTAAATTTGCTCCCTATCGCCTAACATTTCTCAATTTTGTTCCCAAAGAATTAATGAAGGATTTTATAATTTAAGGAGGTATTGATGAAAAATGTTTCAAAATTTTTAATAATAATTATGGTGTTACTAATGACTCAACAAATCGGCTTTGCTCAAAACCTAGAACGTAAAGACGTTCCCGAAAAATATACATGGGATAATTCCATACTTTATAAAAATGTGGATGAATGGCAGAAAGATAGACAGGAAATCGAAAAGCAGATTCAGCAGCTAAAAGATTTTAGAGGTAAACTCGGAGAAAGTGCCGATACTTTCTGTGCCGGTTTAAAACTTTACTTCGATGTGCTGCAAAGTTTTTATAAACTTTCTGATTATGCAAACCGTATCAGCGACGAAGACCTACGCAACAGCACAAATCAATCTCTTACGCAGCAAGCCAATACCTTGGGCACGCAGTTCAGCGAGGCCGCCTCGTTTTTCAGACCGGAAATTTTGAACATCGATAAGGACAAAGTGAAAAAGTTTTTCCAAGAGAAAAAAGAACTGCATGATTATGAATTCTATGTAAACGATATTCTTAGAATGCGCGACCATACGCTTAATGCCGAAGAGGAACAGATACTTGCGAGCGCCGGCTTAATTACAACGACGCCTTCGGAAGTTTACGGCATATTCGACAATGCCGAGAAACCAAACGCGAAAATAAAATTGTCTACTGGCGAAGAAGTTGAATTATCTTCGGCGGCTTATACAAAGTATCGCGGTGTTGCCAATCGTGAAGATAGAGAACATGTAATGGAAGCAACTTTTGACAACTATAAAAAATTCCAGAATACGATCGGGGCTAATCTTGCCGGTAAAGTTAGGGCGGATTATTTCTACGCAAAAAACAGAAAGTACAATACAGTTCTCGAAAGCTCGCTGAGCACAAACAATATTCCAGTCTCGGTTTATGAAAATTTGATTAACCAGATTCATAAAAATTTGCCGACGCTTTACCGCTTTTTAAAATTAAAGGCCCGCATGCTCGGCGTGGATACTCTTCATTACTACGATCTTTATACTCCGCTCGTTAAATCCGTAAATTTTTCGTTTGATATTCCGGAAGGACAGAAACTAATTCTAGATGTAGTAAAACCCATGGGCGAAGAATATGTGAATACCGTTAAGAAAGCTTTCGATGAAAGGTGGATTGATTATATACCAACAACCGGCAAGAGAAGCGGCGCGTATTCATCTGGTGCGGCTTATGCATACCACCCTTATATATTGATGAATTGGACAGGCGATTACGAATCTGTTTCGACTCTCGCGCACGAGCTTGGTCATACAATGCACAGTTATTTTTCCAACAAGAACCAGCCGTTTGTAAAATCGGATTACCCGATATTTGTCGCCGAAATTGCATCTACAATTAACGAGACCCTGCTTAATAATTACATGGTCAATCACGTTAAAACTGACGAGGAAAAGCTTTACCTACTAGGTTCCTACCTCGATTTGTTAAGAACAACAATTTTCCGCCAGACTTCTTTTGCGGAATTTGAGTGGGACATTCACAAAAAAATTGAGAATGGAGAACCGCTAACCGGTGAAGAAATGAGTAAAATTTATTACGATATTGTAAAAACATATTACGGCAACGATCAAGGTGTTTGCGTTGTTGATCCTTATATTGCTTATGAGTGGGAATATATTCCTCACTTCATAAATTATACTTACTATGTCTATCAGTATTCTACGTCGTTAATTTACGCTACTGCTTTTGCGGAGAAAATTGTTAAAGAGGGCAAACCGGCAATCGACGGGTTCTATCATATACTTAAAGGCGGCGGTTCGGAATACCCGATTGACTTGATAAAGAAAGCAGGCATCGATCCGCTCTCTTCCGAAGCTTTCGATTTAACCATAGCCAAAATGAACAAAATTATGGATCAGATGGAAGAAATTCTGAATAAGAAAAAATAAAGCCGGTTGTAAAAAAAAAGAGACGATGAGGGGCATCGTCTCTTTTTCAGATACCATCATTTGAGGGTTATGATGTGGGCGTAAAAATTTTCAAATCCTTTATAACCCGGCAGCCGAACGAATTTATTTTTATGTTAATTCAAATGAAGCTTTTGTAAAGCCAGTCCAATCGCAGTTTCAACCGAATATCGCTGATCTAAAAATTCAACCGTGAACTGGTAAAAATTTTTACGAAACTTTCTTGGAATTATTACGCCGTAAAACGCTCGTGCTATTTCTAGTAATTTATCCATTTAATTAATTTAATTCATGCTCTATTCCAATATTATTATCGTAAAGATTCCCGTATTTTTGATACCGTTTTTAAAATAATTGGAAATTAAAATGACTATTGCCGAAGCCCGCGAGCTATTCCCGCATCTTAAGACGGATCAAATCTACTTCAACCATGCCGCAATCGGGCCATGGTCGAGCGTTGTATTAAATCGTATTGCGGAATATGCCGAACAACGCAGCTCATCCAAAATCGAGAATTACAAGTTTGTTTTAAAATGGCATGTAAGTGCAAAAAATAAATTGGGAAAACTGTTAGGCGCCGGGCCTGAACGCCTTGCATGGGTGGATAATGTTTCCAACGGGATAAATATTTTAGCACAAGGAATTCACTGGCAAACGGGCGACCGAATAATTTTAAACGATCTTGAATTCCCGTCGAATGTCTATCCGTTTATGAATCTAAAAAAGTATGGCGTCGAAATTGACTTCGCGAAATCCAAAGACGGAATTGTTGATGTTGACGAAATAGAAAAACTTATTACATCTAAAACAAAATTGATTTCAATTAGCATGGTTCAGTTCTTATCCGGATATAGGGCTGATATGGATTCTATCGGTCAGTTGTGCAGGAAGCATGGAATAATTTTTTGCGTTGATGCAATCCAGGCTGCTGGCGTAGTGCAAATAGACGTGAATAAATCCAGCATAGATTTTCTTTCCGGCGGAAGCCAAAAATGGCTGATGAGCTCGCAAGGGCTTTCTTACATTTATTTAACCGAAGAACTTCAACAAAGGATCGATCAAAAAAATGTAGGATGGACTTCCGTAGAGAATGCATGGAATCTTCTTGATTATGATTTGACCTTACGAAAAACGGCGGATCGTTTTCAAAACGGTACCCTCAATTCTCTCGGCGTTGCAGTATTCGATGCCTCTTTGGAATTATTCAATCAATTTGGAATTGATAAAATTGAACAAAGAATTCTTGCCAATACTGGATATTTTATTAATCGACTGGACGAGATTGGCATAAAAGCAATTTTAAAAAATGTTGCAAGTAAAAATCGTGCTGGCATTATTTCATTTAAGCATGAAGATGCTAACAAACTGTTTCAGAAATTGGAAGAATCAAGAATATACTGCGCTGTAAGAGAAGGAATGATTCGATTCTCGCCGCATTTTTATAACACATCTGAAGAGATCGATAAAGTTATTTTTGCTCTTGGAAATTTTTCGAAAGGATAAAAAAATTGGGCAACGAGCCAAACCCAGGTTGGGGGGGGACCTAAGTCCAGCCGCATTGCCCTAAACTTTTATTGTTCGGGATTGTAAGTCAATTCAATTTTAACATGGAAGTCAGCGCCGCTAAAAAGAGTATATTTGACTTCTCCTATTGTACATTTATAATCTTCACCAACTATAT
>JAKAHQ010000045.1 GCA_021814855.1 Bacteroidota bacterium
GAAACGAGAAGAGTCTTTACAATTTTCTCGGCTCGTTCTTTTGCTTCCGGAGGAAATACCTGCTTAACATAAATCTGTCCGAGCAATTCTCCCATTACTCCGTTAGTGGCTCTAAGAATTCTTTTCCATCTGGGTTGAATTTCTTTTGCGCCGTTCATGAATTTGCCGTTGAAGTCAAAATCTTCGTTGACAAAAGCAGAGCTTAATGCGTCCGCGGCGTCTCGAACTACATTCCATTTCATATAAATTTTCCAATCGTCGAGCGAAACGGAATTAAGTACGTCGTTCATCCCTTTGAAAAATTTCGGCTGACTTACAATAACAATATCAAGATTTCCAACGCCGATATTTTCAAAGTAGGATTTCCAGTCGAACGCGCTTGAAATATCTTTTAAATTATCGACAGTCATTTTATTGTAGGTTTTAACGGGATCTCTATTTTCAAGACGGGTATTGGAAATTTTTGCGAGTTGTGTTTCGACGTTCATTACAATCTGCGCATCTTTTTCTGCGGTTGCCGCATCAACGTTAATCAGTTTGAACATATTTGCTACGTGCTGAACATATTTCTCTCTAATTTCTTTAGAACGGGTGTCATCTTTGGTGTAATATTCTACATCCGGCAAACCCAAACCGCCTTGAGAAAGATAAGGAGCCATTAAAGAACTTTTCTTAGCGTCAACGGAAACATAAAAACCAAAAAGCGCCGGAACGCCGCTCATATGAAATTCCGCTACGGTATTGAAGAATTCGTTTTTATTTCTGATTGCATCAACTTTTTTTAATTCTGGCAAGATCGGTTTGTAACCGTCTCTTTCTATGCGGGCGGAGTCCATGCCAGTTGCGTAAAAGTCTCCGATTTTTTGTTCGGCGGAACCTTTAGGCCAGTTTTTATCCGCCGCTGCTTTTTCCAAAATGCCTTTAACAATTTCATTGTTTTTTTCTTGAAGCATTTCAAAGGTTCCCCAGCGAACTTGATCTTCAGGTATCGGATGATTTGCTCTCCATCCCCCTACTGCAAACTGATAAAAATCTTTAGCAGGATTAACGGAACGATCTAAATTCTTCATATCGAGTCCATCGTTTTTCGATTTATCGTCGCCGGAAAATCCTGAAAAAATGAATACTGAAATTATAAGAGTAAAAAAAAGCGGGATAACTGCTTTACTGCGTTTCATATCTTTCCTCTTAGAAAGGGTTTTTAAAAACAATTAGCATCTGTTAGACGCGATACGCAATAAATTTGTTTACGATTTTTAAAAGATTTTTATTCGTGGAATCTAAAAGGTCACAACTATTTAAGTTTCTTTTTCCAAAATTTTATTTGTCCGTAAACTTCTTTTGGCGAAGTGCTGCCCGAGGATTTTCTATTTTCAATACCGGAGCGAGCGGTTAACAATTTGAAAATATCTTTGTTAAACTGCGGCGAGACTTTTTTATACTCATCAATGGTAAGTTCGTTTAATTTTTTATTTTGTTTTACACACAACGCAACTACGGCTCCAACCAAATGATGAGCTTGGCGGAACGGAACATCTTTGCGTACAAGATAATCTACAAGTTCGGTTGAAAGAGAAAAATCTCCGTCAAGAATTTTCTCGAAGCGATCTTTTTTAAAAGTTGTTTTATTAAGCATAGACGAGGCAATCGTCAAGCAATCCTTAGTTGTATTCAAAGCTTCGAGAAGATGAAATTTATCTTCCTGCATATCGCGGTTATATGCCAGCGGCAAAGCTTTCATAACAGTCAGAAGTCCGATAAGTGAGCCGTAAACTCTTCCAACTTTGCCGCGTATAAGTTCGGCAAAATCCGGATTTTTCTTCTGCGGCATTAAACTGCTGCCGGTAGCAAACGAATCGTCGAACTGAGCGAATGCAAATTCTTGTGAGCTCCATAATACAAGCTCCTCGCTGAGACGGCTGAGATGCATCATAGTAATTGAACAGGCACTTATCAGTTCTATCATTACATCGCGGTCGCTCACAGCATCGAGGGAATTTTCAATAATCCCATCCATGCCAAGAAGTTTCGCCGCATAAGACCTGTCGATAGGGAGAGTTGTGCCGGCAAGCGCGGCTGCGCCCAACGGAGATTTGTTAACTCGCTTCCGGCAATCGATGAGTCGTTCAACATCCCGTTCAAACATAAAGACATAGGCAAGCATGTGATGCGCAAACAAAATCGGCTGCGCGCGCTGTAAGTGTGTGTAACCGGAGATAATTGTATCCGTATGCTTTTCTGCCTGCTTAAGAAATGTTTTTTGTAATCCGCGTATAAGTTTTACAAGTTCAGTAATTTCTTTTCGCATATAAAGCCGCTCGTCGAGTGCTACCTGATCGTTGCGCGACCTGGCAGTGTGCAGCCGTTTGCCCGCTTCGACTCGATATGACTTGTCGAATCGAGGCGAGCCGCGCTCGCCTATTTTTTCTACAAGTCTCTCCTCAATCAGTGAATGGATATCTTCCTTATGCCAATCAAGTTTAAGTTTACCTGAAGCAATTTCCTTCCGCACTTCTTCAAGCGTCTTCACAATTGCTTTGCCATCTGCGACAGAAACAATTTTTTGCTTTACAAGCATCTGTACGTGAGCTTCGCTGCCGTCGATATCCTCGTTGTACATTTTCCCGTCGATATCAATCGACGCAGAAAATTTCAGCGCGACTTCATCCAACGATTTTTTGAACCTGCTGTTCCAGATCGCCATTAGCTTATCCCAAGCTTTAAAAGAAGAACGATTAAATCAGTTTGCAAAAGTTTTTTTCTCTTCTTCTGCCTTTTGATTTACTCTGTTGATTGTCTTATACGGCAGTCCGTAAATTTTTATAAATCCCTCTGACGCCGTATGATCGAACTGATCCGCTGCCGTATACGTAGCGAGTTCAGGATCGTACAGTGAATATGGCGAAGTTCTTCCTGAAATTCTAATAGTTCCTTTATAAAGTTTCAGTTTAACAAGGCCGGTTACCTTTTCCTGCGTTTTATCTATAAACGCCTGCAGCGCTTCCCTTAAAGGAGTAAACCACAAACCGTTGTAAATCAAATCGGAATATTCCTGCGCGATCTTTACTTTGTAATGGGCTACGGATTTTTCCAAGGTTATTCTTTCCAGCTCTTTGTGCGCGAAATGCAGAATTGTAGCCGCCGGTGTTTCATATACTTCGCGGGATTTAATTCCGACCAACCTGTTTTCAATCAAGTCGATTCTCCCCACTCCGTTTCTTCCGCCGATTTCATTTAGAAGTTTAACAAGGGAAACGCTGTCCATCTCTTTTAAATTAACCGCGATTGGAATTCCTTTTTCAAATTCGATAGTAACCGTTTCCGCATCGTCGGGCGCTTCTTCCGGAGCTACGGTATGTTGAAAAGCATCCGCCGGCGGTTCTGCCATCGGATCTTCGAGCACACCGCACTCAATTGCAGTACCCCAAATGTTTTCGTCAATTGAATACGGTTTTTCTTTTGTTACTAAAACCGGAATGTTATGCTTCTTTGCGTAGTCGATTTCTTCTTCGCGGCTTTTAAATTCCCATGTCCTCAACGGTGCAAGATTTTTTAAATCCGGTGCCAGCGCTCCTACCGAAACTTCGAAACGAACTTGATCATTTCCTTTGCCGGTACATCCGTGGGCAACCATGTTGGCGCCTTCTTTACGGGCAATCTCAACAAGTGTTTTTGCAAGCAAAGGTCTCCCCAAAGAACAGGCCATCGGGTAAGCTTCTTCATACAACGCACCTGCTCTCAATGCCGGAAATGCATATTCCTCGATAAACTCTTTTGTAAGGTCCTCGATATACGCTTTTGACGCGCCGGAGTTGAGCGCCTTTTCTTCAAGTCCTATAAGCTCTTTTGTTTGACCGAGGTTGCCGGTGAAAGTAATTATTTCGGCATCGTAATTATCCTTAAGCCATTTAACCATAACGGACGTATCCAATCCTCCCGAATACGCAACTACTATTTTATTCTTGCTCATTATTTTATTCCTAGTATTTTTTTTATTTCTTCAATTGTCTTTTTAATTTTTTTTACGGAAGCTGGAATAACCATTATTGTATCATCGCCGGCAATTGTGCCTATGTTTTCTTTTACATCCTGCTTATCTATATAAACCGCAACTCCCTGCGCGCGTCCCGGAAAGGTTTTTATTACGATTACATTTTCGTTCGACTTCACCGAGATAATTTCTTCGGCGAGACGAAATTTCAAAGCTGCTTCGTCGCCGGCTGCGCCCAGTTTATAAGCGTAACCGTTTGAAGTAGGTATGCGTACGATTCCAAGCTCATTCAAATCCCGCGACAAAGTTGCCTGCGTTACCTTTATTCCGTTTTGCTTCAGAACTTTTTGCAGCTGCGTTTGGTTTGAGATGCTTCCCGTTGATATCAAATTCTTAATCAACGAATGACGTTTTTGAATATCTTCCAATTTTTTGCTCATGACTTCCTCTATTTATTCGGAGACTATTTCTGTGCCGATTCCTTCTTGGGTAAAAATTTCAAGAAGCAGGGCATGGGGAACTCTTCCATCAATAATGTGAACCTTTTGCACGCCGGATTCGAGAGCTGAGAGAGCCGAGTCAACTTTTGGAATCATACCGCCGCTTATTATGCCGGTTGAAATCATTTTCTGCGCTTCGGATTGAGTTAAATGAGAAATCAAAGAACCGTTTGCCTTTACGCCTTCGATGTCCGTAAGATAAACCAGCTTTGCCGCATCCAACGAAGCGGCAATTGGTCCCGCGGCGATATCCGCGTTAACATTATATACCGTACCTTCGTCATCAACGCCGATAGGCGCAATCACCGGCAGGTAGCCGTCGTTCAACAAATTTCTGATGAACGAAGAATTCACCTCCGTCACTTCGCCGACCAGTCCAAGTTCATCGTTAAACTTTTTTACCTTAACCAGGTTCGCGTCGATTCCGCTAATACCAACGGCCCTGCCGCCGTGAGTATTTATCCTTCGTACAATATCTTTGTTTATGGAGCCGGCGAGAACCATTTGCACAACGTCGCGCATATTTTCGTCCGTATATCTTTGACCGTTTACAAATTTCGTTTCGATATCAAGCTTATCTGCGAGCGATGTAATTTCTTTTCCGCCGCCGTGCACCACAACAACTTCAATTCCTATTTTTCGGAGAAGCGTAACATCCTGAGCGACCATGGATTTCAACTCTTCATCCTGCATTACCGCGCCGCCGTACTTAATAACAAATGTTTTTCTTTCAAACTGCTGAATGTAAGGCAGAGCTTCTATCAATACGTCTTCTTTTCTAAATGCCGCTTCCGTCAAGTTCTGTAGCTCCCGTTAATCTTAACATATTCTTCCGAAAGATCGCAGGTCCAAACCGTTGCTTTGCCCTGCCCTACATTTAATTTCACCAGCAGATTTATTTCTTTTGATTTCAAAGTTTGGTTTGCCTCGTTAATAGGCAAAGAAACTTTGTAATTTTGTTCAAGTATGGGCACATTATTAATAATGATTTCAAACTTATCGGGATCGAATTCTATTCCCGAATATCCGACTGCCGCAAGAATTCTTCCCCAGTTTGCGTCCTCGCCGTGGATAGCCGTTTTAACCAACGGAGAAAGAGCAATAGTTCGCGCCGCTTTCTCTGCGTCTTTGTCGCTTAAAGCTCCTTCAACATTTATTTCTACAAGTTTGGTGGCGCCTTCGCCGTCTCTAACAATATCAATCGAAAGTTTCTTCAACACCGCGTAAAGTTTTTCTTCGAACAATTTATATTCTTGTGAACCCGAAAGAATATTTTCGATTCCGGATTCGCCGTTGGCCAATGCAATTACCATATCGTTCGTGCTTGTATCGCCGTCCACAACTATTCTGTTGAAGGTTTGATCGGCAACATCCTTTAAAACTTTTTGGAAAGTATTGTTTTCTATTGCCGCGTCAGTAGTTATAAATGCAAGCATAGTAGCCATATTGGGATGAATCATGCCCGAGCCTTTGGAGATGCCGCCGATAGTTACGATCTTCCCGTTTATTTCGAAACACTCCGAAGCGGTCTTTGTAAATGTATCCGTGGTTAAAATAGCTTCTGCAGAAGTAAGGTTATCCTCTTCGTCCAGGAAATTTACAATCGAATCGATGCCTGCGGTAATTTTATCCATCGGCAACGTCTCGCCTATAACTCCGGTGGACGAGACGAAAACTTCTTCTGGTTTTATTTTTAAAACTTCGGCTGTCTTTGCTGCCATAAGCACGGCATCTTTATAACCTTGTTCCCCGGTGCAAGCATTAGCGTTGCCGCTGTTGACGATTACAGCGTGAAATTTTTTACCTTGTCTTAAGTGTTCCTTGCTAATTAAAACCGGTGCGGCTTGAACCTTATTCAAGGTAAAGACAGCAGCAGCAGAAGCAGGTGTCTTTGTATAAATCAAAGCTAAATCTTTTTTGCTTTTCTTAATTCCGCAATGAATGCCGGCTGCCGTAAATCCTTTTGGTGCAGTTACACCGGTTTTCATTTCGAGATCGATTGATGATTCGTTCTGCATTGTAATAATCCTGTTTCTTGTGATAAACCGAACATGATATTCATGTTCTGAATTGCTTGTCCCGCAGCGCCTTTCACAAGATTATCTATAGTTGAAAAAGCTACCAGCGTATTGTTTTCGTTTAATTTAAAACTTATGTCGCAAAAATTTGAATGGAGAACATCTTTCATTTCGGGAATTGACGGATAGACCAACCGAACGAACGGTGAATCTTCATAGCATGATGAATAAGTTTCCTTGACTTTTTCTTCAGTTACCCCCGCTTTAACCTTTGCATGAATTGTTGTGTAAATTCCTCTTGTAACCGGCAGTAAGTGAGCGACAAATGAAAAGTAGGCAGGAATGCCTCCGAATTTTTCAAGGTACAATTTTATTTCCGGAATATGCTGGTGGCTTCCGACTTTATATGCCCTGACACTTTCATTCACTTCCGAGAACAACATATTTTGCGAAAGAGACTTTCCCGCGCCGGAAGTACCGCTATATGAGACAACACTTACTAAATTTTCATCTATTATATTTTCTTTGAGCAGTGGTATCAACGCAAGCAAAACACTCGTTGGGTAGCAGCCTGGATTGGAAACAATTTCCGCTTCTGAAATTTCGGTTTCGTTCCACTCGCTCAATCCGTAAACAGCTTTATCTAATAACTCTGCCGCGGTATGTTCATGCTTATAATATTTTTTATAGTCGTCAAGATTTTTCAATCTAAAATCCCCGCCGATATCGATAATCTTTACGCCTTGTTTATGAGCTTCGGCAACCGTTTCAAACGCCTGCCCGGATGGAAGAGCAACAAAGATTAAATCCAATCCGGTTAAGGATTCTGGAGAGAATTTTTCGATTTGCAAGGAAAGCATATTCCTAAGCGAGGAATGTATTTCATCAATTCGCAAACCTACCGTAGAGTTGCCAAATAATTTTGCAATCTCAACTTCGGGATGATTTAAGAGCAGTTTAATCAGTTCAACTCCGGAATAACCCGCTGCACCGACTATGCCGATATTCATCATTTACCTTTAATTCCTAAATTTTGGGTATAACTATACATTTTTATGCATAATTATGCAAATATTGATTTCACTATTTTGCATTTTCCCCCTGGAGAAAAGTTTCTCTACAGCGAATATTACCCGCACATGTGATTATTCAAACTCTTATAGTACCGGGGTAAGCGTTTTAAAACCGGCGGCTTTATTTTTAAGACGGAGCGGTTTAATTCTAAACAAACCCGTGACCTTATACAAATTTTATTCCGGGGGTTTTAAATAATCCGGTAAAACTCGATAATACTAATAGATAAAGAATAAATTAAAATTTAACTTGTAAAAGGAAGTTAAAATTCGCAGTCGTTTGCGCTGTTATTCTTGAATTAAACGATTTCAAATACCAGAAGCGAAATAATGGTTTCAAATCATATCTTATACCGACAAGAAAAATTTGAACTCACCGGATTACAACGTTGGACGGCCGTAATTATTTTTCTTATCGCATCACTTGCCACTGCGCAAGATATACCTGAATTTACGCACTACACCACTACGGACGGTTTATCCATTAACAGCGTTACTAAGGTCTTACAGGATTCGCGCGGATTTATATGGATAGGAACCACAAACGGGTTGAATCGATTTGACGGATACAACTTTAAAATCTTTGAGCCAAACCCTGCCGATCCCGGAAGTATTTCGAGCCGATCTATAATAGATATTTGCGAAGACAGCAACGGCGCTTTATGGATAGCTACTCCAAACGGATTAAACCGGTACGACCGGAATACGGAAACGTTTATCAAGTACAAAAACGAGCCGAAGAATCCGCGAAGTTTAAGCAATAATTATGTCCTTTCCGTTTTGGAAGATAAGTCGGGTGCTTTGTGGATCGGAACTATTAACGGATTAAACAAATACGACAAAAACCGAAATGACTTTTCTGTTATTAAGAAAGTAAGCGACCGATTAAATCCCGATTCGCTTAACAGCGTTACAGGTTTAATTGAAGACTTTAAAGGCAATCTTTGGCTTGGAACCTGGAATGGCATTACAGTAATGCACACAGA
>JAKAHQ010000046.1 GCA_021814855.1 Bacteroidota bacterium
TGCCGTTCGGTCCTTCCGGATTAACATAAATCAAACCCATTTGCACTGCAGCCAAAGGATTCTCACGCTCACGATCACCGCTATATCGCTTGTCGGCTAACCATGTATTTTCCTTTCCCCAGTAAATATCTTCTTCCGGCTGCCAAATGTCTTCTCGTCCGCCGCCAAAGCCGAAAGTTTTTAAACCCATCGATTCTAACGCGCAGTTGCCGGCCAAAATCATTAAATCAGCCCAAGAAATTTTATTTCCATATTTCTGTTTGATTGGCCAAAGCAATCTGCGCGCCTTATCCAAATTACCATTATCCGGCCAGCTGTTAACCGGTGCAAAACGTTGATTGCCTGTGCCGCCTCCGCCACGACCATCGGCAGTGCGGTAGGTTCCGGCGCTGTGCCAGGCCATGCGAATGAACAATCCTCCATAATGACCCCAATCTGCGGGCCACCAATCCTGCGAGTCAGTCATTAACGCATACAGATCTTTCTTCAAAGCTTTCATGTCGAGCTTTTTAAATTCTTCGGCATAGTTAAATCCGGTATCCATCGGGTTGGAAGCCGGCGCGTGCTGGTGAAGAATGCCTAAATTTAATTGGTTAGGCCACCAGTCTTTATTCGATGTGCCCCTGCCGGCAGAAGTTCTACCTGAACTGCCGTGTACGGGACATTTGCTTTCTTCATTCATACTTATTCTCCTTAGAGTTATTGATTTGCTGATAAAATGTTGAAGTGCTGAGAACCGTCTCCAATAACCGGGCGGTTCTACACCTTTATTTCAATACAATATTTTTTACAATCAAACTTGATAATGATGATTTACGTCTTTGCCTTACTCTTCTTCCACTGATAATTAATTTTTAGATTAGATTTTTCTCTGCTTAAAAGTGCCGATTATCTGCAGCTTAATATCTTTTATTTTGAAGTTGGGTATTTTCTTTTTCTCAAAATATTTTTCGAGCAACATGTTTAACTCGTTATCATAAAAGTCTTCGATATGTTCCGAGTCTTCGCAGTAAAGATGATGATGTTTGTCAAGTATAGCATCATATCTCATTACATCTTTCTCAGTCTTTACCTTTTTAACCAAACCTTTTTCTACAAAGGTTTCCAATGTTTTGTAAATAGTGCCGACAGCTATATTAGGATGATTTTTGACGACATATTCTTTGATATTATCGGCAGTGGGATGATTTCTTAGGCTTTTCAAAGCTTCAAGCACCGCAGTTCTTTGAGGGGTAACTTTCAAAAAACTGTTCTTTAAGTCGAGATTATGTTTTTCTTTTCTCATAGATAATTGTTATTAAATAGGAATTATTCTTATCTAGGATAAACAATTATTTATAAAATATCAAATACCCCGTCAAGTAAAATTGCAACCGCTCCGCGGCCGGAAGAACTTCTTCGGCGGAGGAAGCAAAAGTAATGGTTGCGTTGATAAACAGCTGGGGCCAGCATTTGCTGCTCGGCATAATATCGGCTGAGGTTATCGGATTATTATAACTCAATAATCGAAGTTGAGAACATGGCTGAAAAACATTTCTGGAATAAAAGAAATGTTAATCGATGGAACAATCATCGAACTGCGCATGGTAAAAGGAGATTTAGTAGGCGCAGAAGAACTTGCCTAAAACGTTGCTAACTTCGATAAAGTTTGGGCAACCTCAATGTTTGGTAAAAATATCAATCATTATTTCGGCGGCTTTTGTACCCGTATAATTTTTCGTATCATAATTTCCCCCTTCTTAGAATGTTAAAACCTTGTCGGAATCTATTGTCCATGCAGTTAATTCCACCATAGTGCTTATTTGCGCTCCTTCAATTAAAGGAAGATTTTTGATTCCGCGTGCATCGGCACAAGTGCCGCAAATTTTTACTTGTCCGCCTTTTAAAAGTACCGACTTCAACATTCTTTCAATATTATAATATCCGTTGGGCGTATTTTGATTTGGCAAGGCACATGTAGCTGCATCCGCCATCAAAAAAATTCTCACCTCATTTTCCGGAAAATCTTTTTGAATCTGCATTGCAAGCCGTAAAGCGTTGTATGCCTTTTCTGTTCCGTAAGGCGCGTCGTTGATAATAAAAAGGTATTTCATAATGTTACCCTATGTTTTTATATTTATTAATCCTTCAATCCAATTAGTCCATAATGATATGGCGGTAGTGATATTTCTTTATTAACAATTTTAAAATTTGCTTCTATGAGCCACTCAGCGGATTGAAGCGGTGTAGGGCGAATATTCAACGACGGCCCCCGCGGAGTAATTGCCGAATGTATCCAATGAATTATTCCTACTTTACCGCCGGGTTTAAGCACCCGGTAAGCTTCGTTCAGAAGCGCGGCAGGGTTTTCGGCATGCAGTATGTTAAAGAGCATTGCGTAGTCAACCGAATTCTCGCTTAAACCGGTGCCTTCTCTTACAAAATCCATTTGAAATATTTTTATATTGGAAATATTCTCCCTCGTAATTCTTTCTTTCAAACGCCCGATCATAATGGTATCAATATCAAACGTGTATAAATTACCCCGTATAATTTTCGCTGCCGGTATTGTGAATGTGCCGTAACCGGAACCGAATTCAACTATATCGGTAATAGAACGATCTAACTGCAATTGTGAAAAAATAAATTGAGTATCAAAAAATGATTCCCAATAAGTTTCTTCCGGCATTCCGCTTTCACGTATCTTCACTTTTATTTACCCGTTGCTGTCAAATGATAAAGAGCTTCTTTCGGCATTGGAAAGGAATCGCAGATTTTCGATTCGGTTCGGGAATAAAAATTATCGCTCTCGTAAATTTATCTATCCAAGAGACTTTTTCAGCGCCGGATTTCTTATGATACTATTCCGAGAGTCTCAAAAGTTTGGCGCCGTGTTTGTTAATGGAAAGTGAAATCGAATTTTCAAAATTTCCTAAACCGGATTTATTCCACAGATTCCTTACTTTGTAAATTTTATTTTCCAAACCAATTTTATTCCAAGAGATTTGAACTGCGGAATTGTTTTCATCCGTCGTGTTGAAAACGCCGACGTAAACATCTTTCGAATTCGGAACGCCGGCGGTCCATACTACAATTCCGTTTTCAATGTAAGCTTCATGATTGTTGCAGCTATTTTGATCTACTGCAAGAACCTCGTCGTTTGTGATTAACGAAAGGGTAAATTCGTCGTTATCAGAAAGGTTTCCGCCGAACATTAGAGGCGAACGGAATATTGACCATAAAGTCATCAAAGTAAGCTGCTCGTCTTTCGTAAAATTTGTTGAACGGCTGTTGCCTCTTTCGGCACGGAGACCAATTCTTCCCAGCGGAAGCATATCGGCATCCGGCCAGGAATTTGGAGTGATGAATCTATACCATTTTCTCATGTAATCGAATTGCTTGACTATGTCCTCCCACTTATCCCAAAAGTCGTCGGAAATTCTCCATAAGTTTGCATGCTTTCTTAAAAACTCCTCTTGTTTAATACTTGCTGGTCCGGGAGACAAACTTAGAACAATCTGCGGTTTGTATTTTTTAATTGCCGAACTTAAAGCGGCTATTTCATTTAGTCGTTTTTGATCGGCAGGTTTGCCGTTGAATGCTGCCATGTCGTCCGCCTTAATATAATCGACGCCCCAGCCGGCATATAATTCAACAATTGAATTATAATACGCCTGCCCGCCGGGAGTATCGGCTTTAACGCCGTACATATCCGTATTCCACGGACAGTTGCTTGAGGTATCAGCAATATCTCTTGCCTTAAGATTTGTTCCTTTTATCGGCAGATTCTGTAAAACAACTTGACGCGGTATTCCCCTCATTATATGAATGCCGAATTTAAGGCCGAGACTGTGCACGTAATCGGCAAGAGGTTTGAAACCCATTCCGTTAGCGGAAGAAGGAAATCTGTTAGATGCAGGCAGGAGTCGTCCGAATTCATCCGTTACAAGTACGGCATCTTTGCGGTAACCGTGCGCTTTAGCATTTGGTTCATACCATTGAATATCAACGATGATATACTTCCAGCCGTGCTGTAAAAGATTGTGGGCCATGTAATCGGCGTTGGCTTTTACTTCGTCCTCCGTTACAGTAGTTCCAAAACAATCCCAGCTGTTCCATCCCATAGGCGGCGTCGGCGCGGCATATTTTTCGTCAGAATTATTTTGAGCCCGGCACGGATGAAACACGGCGGCTGCAAGTAAAAACGCAAAAGAAAAAATAATCAATGGCTTCATAACCAATTTCCAATAGTGCTTTTCTAATTTTAAACGACATCAACCAACGTTATACCAATTGCTAATAAAATTTATTCCAACATCAAAAAATATTTTACCTGTTATCTTAGGGTCATTATCCTTCTTTACAGCATATTATTCTTTTACGCCGGGTCGATAAGAATAATACTGCGGATTCCATTGGGCTTTTTTAATTAGATAGCTAAATGCTTCATCATTGATTATTCTTCCTACTCCGGATTCGCGCGCTTCAGTTGCAACAGCCAGTGCCACAGTGTAGGCAACCTGTCTTATATCATTTAAATCCGGCAGCAGCTTATTATGTTTAAGCTGGTCATCGGTAACAAGACCGCTCAATGCTTTACTTGCCTGCAGAAACATTTTAGTTGAGATTCTGCTTGCCCGGCTGATTAAAGCTCCTAATCCAACACCGGGGAATATAAACATGTTGTTGCATTGAGAAGTATAAAAAGGATTACCGTTGTAATTCACAGGCTGAAACGGACTGCCTGCAGCAAAAATTCCTTTACCTTTTGTTGCAACGGCTACTTCTTCGGCGGTGCATTCCGATTGCGATGTAGGATTAGACAACGCGAAAATTATTGGTTTCTCATCGTTCAATGCCATCTGAGATAATATTTCGGAATTAAAAAGTCCGGTAGTTGCCGTTACTCCTATTAATACAGTCGCTTTGCTGTTTCTAACAACATCCAGCAGAGAGATAGATGACGGTTTTTCCAATTCCCAGTTGGAAATATTAGCACGAGATTGGGTGAACGGTTTTTGATATTCGGCCAGCCCTTTGGTATCGTCCATTAATAAACCGGAAAAATCAAACGCAAATATTTTACTTCTGGCTTCTTCATCGGAAACCCCTTCGGTCTTAAGCAAGGTAAAAATATTCGACGCTATACCTGCGCCAGCCTGGCCCATACCTACAATCACAAAACGCTGATCGTTAAATCTTTGTCTCTTGATTTTCATTGCCGTGATAAGAGCGGCTGCGGTACAAGCCCCGGTTCCTTGAATGTCATCGTTGAACGAAGGGATCCTTTCACGGTATCGTTCCAGCAATTTAAACGCATTATGCTTTGCAAAATCTTCCCACTGTAAAAGCACGTTAGGAAAATTCCGTTTGATGCCCAAAATAAATTTTTCAACAAACTCGTAATATTCTTCTCCTTCAAGACGCTTTTTTTTGTAGCCGAGATAAAGCGGATCGTTTAAAAGTCTTTCGTTGTTGGTACCTACATCTAAACATACAGGCAGGCAGCAAGCGGGATGCAACCCTCCTGCGGCAACATAAAGATTAATCTTACCAACCGGTATTCCCATACCGTCCGATCCTAAATCGCCTAAGCCAAGAATTCTTTCTCCGTCGGTAACTACAATAAGATAAACTTCGGGAAGCGAAACTTCCCGCAAAATTTCGTCGATGCGGCCAATGTTTTCCGGACTGACATATACGCCTCTGTATTCTCTTGTAATATGGCTTAACATTAAACACGCCTTGCCAACCGTGGGTGTATATACTATCGGAAGCATCTCGGAAAGATTGTTGCAAAGAAGACTGTAGAATAAAGTCTCGTTGCGGTTAAGCAATGATTGAAGAAAAATATACTTCTCGATCTCATCATGCTTTCGGCTGTACATTTCATAACTTCTCATACGTTGGTCATCAAGATTGGAAATAGAGGTTCTAAGCAGTCCGTCGATGCCCAAGCTCAACCGTTCTTCCTCTGTGAAAGATGAAGCTTTATTAAGAAGCGGATCGGTTAGTAACTGCTGGCCGCGGAGATAAACTTCAAGATATTCTTCGCCGGTTAATAAATCTTTTTTAACAGTAAATGTTTTCATAAAGACAACTCTCCAAAATTTAACACCTAAAATTACCTAGAATTGTTAAAGCAACACAGGATAAAAATTTTTTTTGCTGATGGAAGGAAGCATCTGGGCTTGGTATTTGGACGGCGGCATTCGGAAACGCTTGGCCGGTTTTATAGTAAATATTTTAGATGATAATTTTTATTTTGCATTCTTGATAATCATGAAATTTGGAGACTGAAAATGATTAAAAGCATTCCCGTAATAACAGTAGCCGGTAAAACTCTTGCCGAAGCGTATGAAAAAGCGCTGATCGAACTTTATAGAGACGGGATACGATTTCAAACTCAATACGACAAACCGGGTGATCAGTTGAGTATCGATTCCACAATGAATATAACGATACTCGAACCAATGACCGATCCTATGATTCACAAAGCATTTCCCGGAGGAATTGACAATTTGCGCGAGTACGTTATGGAACTTTCCGGCGCTAAAGATCACTGGGTAAAAAATATTAACGACCCGGACGACACACGCTGGGAATATACTTATCACGGCAGACTTGCGGCTTACGGCGCATGGAAGGAAATTCATAACGGCGAATCGAGAAGCTCGGGGTTCTTTTCAATCAACCAGGTTGAAGCGGTTATTGAGAAACTGGTCAAGCAGCCGTTTACGCGCCAAGCCCAAATGATCACGTGGATGCCGAACCTTGATATAGAATGTTTCGACCCGCCGTGTCTGCAGTCCCTGTGGTATAGAATAATTGAGGATGAGGGGGGAACATGGTGGCTAAACTGCAATGTACGTTTCAGAAGCAATGATGCCTGGGGCGCAAGTTTTATGAACATGTTCGGCTTCATTAACTTCAACAAAAATATAATCGCCAATGAAATTTCAAAACGGACGGGTAAACAAGTCGAACTTGGAAGAATGAACTGGCAAGCCGATTCATATCATATTTACGGCAAAGACATAGAAAATGCAAAACAGCTTTTATTCGACAGGATAGATAAAATTAGTTTCGAAGACAGAACTTTTAATTTCCACGATGATTTTATCCAGGAGATGTACCTGGATGCTGAAAAAAATATCGAGATCAAAATTCGCGAGTATGATGAAAGTCATTAGGTAATTGTTAGAACCCTGCATTATTCATTTTTAAAACAACATACTTTATAGTTTTTCGGTCGTAGGTATAGGTGATATTTATAGTTTTATCTGAAGCCTGTATGACGGCTGGGTAACTGAACTCGCCTTCCTTTTTATTTTCGAGCCGGTAAACATCCTTCCAGTTGATTCCGTCTTTTGAAACAGCCACATTGAGAACATTTCTTCCGTTAAACCACTCGTTGCCGTGAAGTAACGGATTGTAAACTAAAACAAAATTTCCGTTATCTAATGAGACGGCATCGATACCTGAATTTGGATTTGGAAGTGAGGTCGGAGTTAATTTACTCCAATGCAAACCGTTATCGGATGACCAAGTTTGATAGATCAGATTCTGACGGCTGCGGCAAAGCATCTGTAACTTACCATCAGGATGTCTAATAATTGTTGGCTGAATAACGCCTACCGAAGTATCAGAAGCAATATTAACTTTTTTCCACGAGGTAAGATTTTCATTTGTGATTTCAAGATGAACAGTCCATCGTCCGTCTGCGCTTTCAACACTTGACGGACATAATATTTTTCCATTTGAAAGACGTATGGGTTTATCCTTTATGGGACCGAGAAAACCTTTAGGCAGTGTCTGCGGCTTCGTCCAGTTCTCTCCATTATCATTAGACCGAACATATTCTCCCCACCATTCACGCGGATTAACTCCGACCTTGTAAAATAAAATTAAAGAATTATTTTTTGTCTTGAATAAAACGGGATTCCAGCACGGCAGCTGCGTGCCTGTTGAATCTTTTCCAACTGCTACTTGAATTGGTTTAGACCATTTATTTTTGTGAAAGGTTGAAATCCATATTCCTACATCACTAGCGCCTTCATAGGAACCGGCAAACCATGCAGCCATGAATCTTCCCGGCGTCAATTCAACTATTGTGCTTGCATGACAACCTCCGAACATACCTTGCGGAAATATCGTTGTATCAATTACGACTTTAACCCGGGAGTTATTCAATGGTTGTGAAAGTACAATTACACTATTCAAGACTACAAATAATAAAATACGGATGTAATTCATTTTTGAAATTCTGTTGATTGAATTTATTTTAATAATCTATTTGATCGTAATCTCATCGCAGAATAACCATGCCTTTTCTCCGGCACCTTTGTGCCAAGATGGACATACGCCGATGTTTTTTGCTTTCACACGGATGAATCTTGCGTTAACATTATTAGGCGTAAATTCAAATGAATGAATAAAAGCTTTGCTGTCTTTCTCGGAAATTTTATTTTTTAACTCGGTTAATTGGCTAAACTGTTTTCCATCTTCTGATAT
>JAKAHQ010000047.1 GCA_021814855.1 Bacteroidota bacterium
GATTTTATCAACTTGGAATTGAAAAGTTTTTATAATTAGCTTTTTATTTAAAGAAGTCTTGAATATTTTTCCAGTCATAAACGTCATAATAATTACAAATTTGATTCATTCAAGTTCATTATCTCATCTTTTGAAACTATATATAGAATAAGGAAACTGTAATGAGACGGGATTCTATTTTCATTTTGATAATATGGATAACGATATCCGCCTTTGTGATGGCGCAAGATAAGAACGGGGCGCTTGTGCTTACGCTGGATGAGGCCATTAAGCTTGCTCTTGAGAAAAACTGGGATGTGAAAATATCCGAAAAGGAAATGGACAGGGCGCAAGAGCAGATTCATGAAGCTTATTCCAACGCTTTTCCCCGTATTGATCTAAAAGCGAATTACACTCGAAATATTAAATTACCGGTGATGTTTATTCCTCCGGGCACACCGTTTAACACATCTGGGCAGACAATGACTTTTGAACTTGGCTCCGACAACGCGTACGATGCAACCTTCTCATTAAACCAGGTTCTCTACAGCCAAAAAGTAAATACTGCAATCCAGGTTGCCGGCGAGTATGCGGAATTATCTAAAGAAGGCAACAGAGGCACAAGGAATGATATCATCATGTCTGTCAAGAAATCATTCTACCAGGTGCTTTTGATGAATGAACTGCTGAAGGTTAGCAAGGAAGGAAATGAAGTTGCGAAAGCCAACTATGAGAACGTTGCATCGCTCTTTAAACATGGTGTAGCTTCAGAATACGACTTTCTAAGATCGGAAGTTCAACTGGCGAACACCCAGCCAATGCTTATTCAAACGGAGAATAATCTTAGACTTGCTAAAAATTATTTAAAGAGTCTGCTCGCTATAAATGTTGAGACGCCTATCGAAGTTCAGGGTAAGTTCGACTACGAAGAGATTGAGCAATCCAAAATGCAAGGTTTGGAATTCAACGCAGTAGAAAATCATCCGGCTGTTAAACAATTGGGAATACAATCTTCTCTCCTCGATAAAAATATTACAATCCAACGGTCGGACTATTACCCAACGCTGGCGTTGTTCGGGCAATATTCAATTCAAACGCAGGACAATACCTTTAAAATAAAAGATTACAACTGGGCCAAAAGTTTTATGGTAGGATTGAATCTTTCCTACACGCTTTTCGACGGATTCAGCCGAAGCGCCAGGGTTGAACAAGCAATAATAGAAAAAGCTAAAGTTGATTTAACCAGAAAGAAAGTAGAAGAAGCTTTGAAAATAAAAATCATGCAGGCAAAGATGGGTATGGAGGAAGCTAAGAAAAGAATCGATGCGCAGCAAAAAAGTTTGGAACAAGCCGAAAAAGCTTTAAAGATTTCACAGTCAAGATATAAAAATGGAGTTGGAACGCAGCTTGAATTAATTGACACTCAAGCGGCGCTAACAATAGCACAGACAAACTACGCACAGGCAATCTATGATTTCTTGGTCGCTAAAACCGATTGGGAAAATGCGGTTAGTGTTGAATAACGACTTATTATGAAAAAAACGGAGATGGAAATAAAATGACACCGAAAATGAAAAAGATATTATTGGATCTAAGCATCGTAACAGTATTAGCGATATTAGGTTTTACCGGGTGCGGCAAGAATGAAGAAGCTAAGCAGGAAACAGCCGGAATGAATTCAACTGAAATTGTTCCGGTTAAAGTTGCCGTAGCCGAAATTAAAGATATCAACCTTATAAAAACATTCAGCGGATCGTTGGAAGGCGAAGAGCAGGCAAATATAGTTGCAAAAATTCCGGAGAGAATAATTTCGATTAAGGCTAAGGTTGGAGATAATGTTTCTTCCGGTCAAACATTGCTGGAATTGGATAAGTCCGGCGCATCTTCGCAATTCTACCAGGCTCAAGCAGCATATTTAAATTCCGAGAAAGATTTAAAAAGAATGGAAGCCCTTTATAAAGAAGGTGCAATTTCCCAGCAAATGCTCGATGGCGCTCAAACATCGTTTAACATTTCCAAAGCAAATTTCGAAGCAGCTAAGAGCGCTGTTGAATTAACCACGCCAATTTCAGGAGTCGTAACAGCGGTAAATTCAAACATCGGCGATCTGGCTTCTCCGGGCATCCCGTTAATAACCATTGCAAGCATTGGAAAAATGAAAGTGATATTTAACGTCGGCGAAGAAGATATTCAATCTTTTGCCGTAGGGCAGCCAACTCAAATTTATTCCGAGTTAAAAAAATCATTGGTTCAAAGCGGAAGGATCTCTCAAATTTCAAAATCGGCGGATGTACAATCGCGCAGTTTTGAAATTAAGGCATTGTTCAGCAACACAGGCGACCGGTGGTTTAAGCCGGGAATGTTCTGTCGTGTTAGTGTTGAAATGAAATCTAAGAAAGGTTCTATAGTAATTCCTAATGCGGCAATTATAAACGAAGCCGGTGCAAAAGGCATATATGTTGTTAACGAGGATAAAGCACACTTCAAAAAAATAGAAACCGGAATAACCGACGGAACATCAACCGAGATTCTGAGCGGAATTGAAAAAGGCGAAACCGTTGTAACTCTCGGCATGAATAACTTAAAAGAAGGAAGCAAGGTTCACGTTTCAAATGATAAATAAAAATTTCAAAAATCTATTTTCTTGTTTCAAAAGAAATTAAAGGATGACCAATGAAATTAGCCGATGTCTCAATTAAGCGACCCGTTTTTGCTACGATGATCATTATGGCGATGATTGTTTTAGGAGTGTTTTCATTCATTAAGTTGAATGTCGATCTTTATCCAAACGTCGATATCCCGTTTGTCGTGATAACTACAATCTTACCCGGCGCTGGACCAGAGCAAATAGAAACGGATGTAACAAAAAAAATCGAAGACGCCGTTAACCCGGTTGAAGGCATTGATTACATTCAATCTACATCCCAGGAAAATGTTTCATTGGTGTTGATAGCTTTCAAACTTGAAGTGGACGGAAAAATTGCGGCTCAGGATGTGAGAGAAAAAGTATCGGCCATCCGCGCCGATCTTCCGACCGATATTGAAGATCCTGTAATTCAGCGTTTCGATTTTGCAAGTCTGCCAATTATGTCTTTCACTGTTTCGGGAAGCCGATCGGATAAAGACATAACTACTTATACTAAGAACGTTATTAAAAAACGAATCGAAAATATTCCCGGTGTCGGCTCGGTTAATCTTGTAGGCGGTGCCGAAAGAGAAATCCAGGTTGAGGTTGACGCTGCAAAACTAAAAGCGTATAATCTTTCCATTCAAGATGTAATTCAAAACGTCGGCGCATCAAACGTTGAAATTCCCGGAGGTAACTTAATTAAAGGGCCCCGGCAGCTTCTCCTTCGCACTATGGGCAAATATAAATCGGTTGATGATTTCAATAAGGTAATAGTTGCAACGCCGAACGGGAAGACGGTTTATCTTTCGGATATTGGCCGCGCGGTGGATGGAGTAAAAGAACAGACAAGTATGACCCGCGTCAACGGCAAAGTAGCAGTCGGTCTCGATATCATTAAACAATCCGGAAGCAATACGGTACAGGTAGCGGAACAGGTAAAGAAACAAATTGCAAAACTGGAAAAGGAACTGCCGCCGGATATCAAAATATTTTTAGCGCGCGATAACTCAACCTATATCCGCGATTCTGTTAACGACGTTCTTTTTGATATTGTTTACGGCGGGCTTTTGGCGATAATAGTTATTTATCTTTTCCTTGCAAACTTTCGGGCAACAATAATCAGCGCACTCGCGTTGCCGTCTTCAATCATTGCAAGCTTCATTATAATGTACGCATTGAATTTTACTTTGAATATGATGTCGCTGCTTGCACTGTCGCTTGCCGTAGGATTGCTCATTGACGACGCGATTGTGGTAATTGAAAATATCTACCGGCATATGCAGCAAGGAGAAACTCCTATGGAAGCAGCAAAGTCGGCTTCTGCAGAAATAGGTTTGGCGGTTATGGCTACTACATTCACCGTCGTAGCTGTGTTCGTACCGGTTGCTTTTATGCCGGGTATCGTAGGAAGATTTTTCTATCAATTTGGAATTACAATCTCCGTAGCCGTTCTTGTTTCGTTATTTGTTGCCTTTACACTAACGCCGATGCTTTCTTCGCGATGGTTGAAAAGAGAAGATGAAGAATTAAGGAAAGAAGGAAATATATTTCACAAAGGACTCTACTACTTCAATCATTTTTTTGAATTACTTAGCGCGAGATATAAAAAGGCGCTCAAATGGTCGCTGCTTCACAGAAAAACAATTGTATTCGGGTCGATAGCAGTTTTTATTTTTAGTATGATGCTGATGGGAATTTTAGGCGGCGAATTTTTTCCGCAGGTAGATCAAAGCGAATTTATTGTCGATGTTAAAGCAGCGCCCGGAAGTTCGCTGCAGCAGACATCCGCCGTTTGCGAGCAGATTGAAAACATCGTTAGAAAAAATCCGGAAGTGACAACCGTTCTTACTACAATCGGTTCAAGCAACAATCCGGTAACGCAGGCTTCAATTCTTGTTAAGCTTGTAAAGAAAAAAGAACGGGAGAAAAGTGTCTTCCAAATAATTCGCGAAACGAGAAATGAAGTAAAATATTTGCCGGGAGCTAAGATGAGTTTTCTTTTGGAAGCCGGACCGGGGGGAAACGAAAAACCGGTTACTCTTAGTGTGCGCGGCGAAAATATAGATACGATTAAAGCCATTGCCGATAAAGTTCAAAATATTGTAAGATCAACGCCAGGCGCCGTTGACGTTGACAATAGTTTGGAACTGTCTAAACCTGAAGTGAGAATACACTTAGACAGAGAGAAGGCATCCGATCTTGGTATAAATCCGTATTTGATTGCCTCCAGTGTTCGTGCTATGGTTGACGGATTTGTTGCCACAAAATATCAGGAGGGCGACGAACAGTACGATGTACGCGTCCGGCTGCGTCAGCAGGATCGAACAAACATTAATGATATTTCAATGCTTACTGTTAAAAGTAACAAAGCGGATGCTGCGGGTAGCAATTATCTTATTCCAATTTCCGATTTCACAAGCATCGATGAAGGAGCCGGTCCTTCGAAGATTAACCGTTATTCGCGGCAGCGCGAAATAAGAATTGATGCAAACCTCGACGGCGTTCAATTGGTTGACGCCCTCGGCAAGATGCAAGCCCAGATTTCAAAAATAAATATACCCGGCGGATACACGGTTGAAGTGGTGGGACAAGGAGAGGAAACAGCCGAATCTTTTGTGAATATTCTTTTATCGCTGGCCATGGCAATCATATTTGTCTACATAGTATTAGCTACGCAGTTTGAAAGCACGGTTCACCCGTTCTCAATAATGCTGGCGTTGCCAATGTCGCTAATTGGCGCCGCGGTTTTCCTGTTGATATTCGGAAGTACGGTTTCCGTTGTATCTCTCGTAGGCATTATTATGTTGATGGGTCTTGTTACCAAGAATGGAATTCTGCTTGTGGATTATATAAACGTATTGAGAGAACGGGGAATGACAAGATTCGACGCATTGCTTGCTGCCGGTCCTACAAGACTCCGCCCGATATTGATGACTACATTTGCAATGGTTTTCGGAATGATGCCGGTCGCGTTTGGTTTGGGAGAGGGCGCGGAATTTCGCTCGCCGATGGGACAGGCTGTTATAGGCGGATTGATTACGTCAACATTTCTAACGCTGTTCATCGTGCCGGTGGTTTATACTCTTCTCGATGACCTTGGACAGAAAAAAGTATTGGCCGGAATAATAAAAATATTCTCGTTTGGCAAAAAGAAAGTGATCAAGGAAGAAACTGCTTTCGAAAAATAAACCGGAAAGACAAGATGAAAATCGTATTCATTATTTATCATGATATTCTGGAAGATCGCGTGGATAAATTGTTGAACGATTCCGGAATAGATTATTATACTAAGTGGGAAGAAGTAAGAGGCAAGGGTCATCAAACGGATGCGCACCTTGGCACAAGAACCTTCCCGGGTTATAATCATGTAAGAATGATTGCGTTTGACAATGATGAAATTCTTGTCAAAGTAATTTCAGGAGTAAAAGAGCTGAACAATAATGCTATGCGGCCGGATGATAAAATCCGATTGTTTATGATGCCGCTTGAAATGGTGGTGTGAATATTTTTTTTGTGGTTATATTAAGATCCGTAACGGGACAATAATAAATTTACTTTGATTTGCCCATCGTGCATCGGTTCACTTTTATATCAAGAAAGGTGAACGTGCGTCCCTTTCTTTTTGCATGGAACAAATCCGTGTTGTTTATCATCTAATTAAGCAAAAGAATTCATGATTAAACTATGAGCGGTGTTAAGATGTACGAAGAAACGCTGAAGATCTCGGTAATCAAATTTATACTTGACGGAAGAACCAAGCGGGTGTTGATTAAATCCCCGGAAGGAAATTACTTCCTGGATTTTTCTGTCCACAGTTTTCTGGAAAGATCTTTTATCAACGCATTTATTTCTGCGGTTAAAGTTCTCTCTTACGTGGTTTCAACATTACAAATCGAGGTTTGTAAAATTATTAATTGAACGAGGTGCGGCTATGGTAAACGAGTTTAAAGTAAAAGGGAAAGAACTGCTTGCCAATATTGAAGAACTTATCAAAGAAGGCAATGCCAGGCGAATCATCATCAAAGACGATAAGGGAAGAACATACCTTGAAATTCCGGTTAATGTTGGAGTGCTCGGCGCTTTCTTTGCGCCTGTGCTGGCGGCAGTAGGCGCGCTTGCGGCGCTCGTTGCGGATTTTACAATTCAGGTTGTACGCAGAGACGATGATGAAAACACCGCCAAAGGTGACAGCGACAAATCCGGTTTTACGATCTGACAAAATGCGGCAGGTCGAATGGTATTTCGATCACCAGTTCAACTAATCCTTTCATTTCACCTTGTTCATACCACGGCGATTGATAAACCAATTTCTTAACGCCGTTTTTTTCTATGGTGTACACGTTGCTTTTCTTGTTCTCAATTAGGTCTCTTAAAATTTCTTTTGATCTTTCGTTGTGGCAGCCGAATAAATTTTTCCCTACCAGATCATAACCGCCGTCGTCGGAAAATGTTTTAGCCGATTTATCATTCATCTCGATTATTATTCCTTCCTTGCTGCAAATTGTAATCGCGGCTCCGAACTCTTTCTTCCAATCTTCTTTCATTGTCTTTCCTTGAAAATTGCATGTATGATTATTCGAAAATGATTGTCTTTTTACCATATCTTAATACGCGGTTGTTGATGTGAAGGTCAAGTGCACGCGCAAGCACAAGGCGTTCAAGATCGCGGCCCTTGCGAATCAAATCTTTGAGCGAGTCTTTGTGTGTAATACGTATAACGTCCTGCTCGATTATCGGACCCTCGTCCAGTTCTTCCGTAACGTAATGACTGGTCGCGCCGATAAGCTTAACGCCCCTCTCGTATGCTTTCTTATAAGGATCGGCTCCTACAAATGCCGGCAGAAACGAATGATGAATATTAATAATACTGTTCGGGTATTGTTCCAAAAACTTAGGCGAAAGTACCTGCATGTAACGCGCTAAAACAATTGTATCGATATTGTTCTTTCTTAGAAGTTCTAGTTGCCTTCTTTCCTGTTCCGTTTTGTTTTCTTTGGTAACCGGCAGGTAGTGGAAAGGAATATTATATCTTTCGGCCAGATACTTCAATGTTTCGTGGTTGGAGACAATAAATGAAATTTCCGCGTCGATTTCTTTATTGTTATGACGCCATAAAATTTCCTGAAGACAATGGTCGTACTTCGAAACAAAAATTGCGAGACGCGGTTTGTTGTAGCTGTACTTTACTTCCCACGCTGCGTTGAATTCCTTGCCGAGAGTTTCAAATTCTTTTTCAAACCGGTCGGTTGAGACGGTAAACTCTTTTAAGTTCCATTCGACACGAATGAAGAACATATTCTCTTCGTTATCAACGTGTTCGTCGAGGTTGATAATGTCGCCGCCGCGTTGAAATATAAACTGCGAAATCTTTGCGACCAATCCTTTCCTGTTGGCGCATGATAATATTAATGTGGCTATCGAGGGGTTGTTTTCCATGGTAATTCTAAAAATTTTGAATCCACTATAATATTTACGAATGGAAAAATCCATAAGCTGAAAAAATTATTGATCAGGGCGGCTTCTTCAAGCTGCCGGAAAGAATCTAAGTCGGGTTAGCTCTTCGGCGATTCTCTGCTAAATCCTAGAAGAAGATTTCCCAGCTCAGGGAGTAATTTCTTATCGGGGCAATGTTGCCTATAAACTCAACGTAATTGTAATTGAAAATATTTTTGGCGTTCAAATAAA
This sequence comes from Bacteroidota bacterium, assembly GCA_021814855.1. The sequence goes on from JAKAHQ010000047.1 coordinate 8,294, forward strand.
TTTTTGCCGGGATCGAGTTGAGCAGGAAATTATATCCAAGACTAACATCGGTTACGTAAACCGGAACACGTAAGTCTCCGTCAACTACAAGCGCTAACGGGGGCTTTGCAATCAAATCGTCGATTTCTTCCACCCTGCTTGCGAACCTGAAATCGACCGCTATTTCGAAAGGCGACGGCGTTACCT
>JAKAHQ010000048.1 GCA_021814855.1 Bacteroidota bacterium
AAGTAAACGTAAACGGAGTAGAAAACATTGCTCTTTATTCGTGGACGATCGATGCCCACATGATTCACATGTCTACCGATTATATCTTTGACGGCAAGAGAGGACCATATTCCGAAAATGATAAGCCGAATCCAATTGGATATTACGGCAGAAGCAAATTGGCCTCAGAAAATTCAATAAGGACAAGCGGTGTAAGGTTTACAATTATCCGCACAAATATTCTTTACGGTCCGGTAAAATACGGCAGACCGGATTTTGTAAAGTGGGTAATCGATTCGCTCAAGGACGGAAATAAAATTAGAATCGTCACGGATCAAATTGGCAACCCCACCTTCATAGACGATTTGGTTGGCGCCATTCATAAAATAATTGAATTCAAGAAGGAGGGGATCTACAACATCGGCGGCGCCGAACTTCTTTCCCGGTTCGATTTTACTAAACGTATAGCCAAATATTTTGCGCTGGATGAAAATCTTATTCTGCCGGTATTAACCGAGGAATTAAATCAAACGGCTCCAAGACCGCTCAATTCCGGTTTGATTACTCTTAAAGCCGGCACCGAACTTGGATTTAAAGCCCGCTCAATCGAAGGGACTTTTGCATTAATTCGGAAAGAATTGAATCTTTAGCAGCGCTTTGTTTTCAAAGTTTGAATTTGAAGATTGACAAATTGAACTATTATTGACAATTTAAATACCAGATTGAGCTCAACTCAACATTCAACAACAACTCTAAGGAGGATAAAATGAAGAAATTATTTACAATTCTTGTTATTGTACTTTTTGCAAGTGCTTTCTCTTACGCGCAGGTTCAAGTTCAAAGCGGTACTTTTTTCTATGATAAGACTGCAAAGGGATATACCCTGCATGAAAATCAAGGCAAGAGAACTGTCGATTTTGAAATTAATTTTACCAAGCCATTCGACAAAAAGCCCAAGGTTGTTATTATGCCGTCTTTAATTGACGCCGAAAGAGCCACGCAAGTTCGTTATAACATTTCGGCCAAAGGCATTTCCCGCGATGGTTTTGTTCTGCAAGCAGAAGTATGGGGTGATACACAGTTTAATGCCATCGGAGGATTCTGGCTCGCCCACACAGAAGAATAATTTTTAGTCAACTCTTTTCAAGCCGTTAACCTTAACAGGAAAACGGCTTTTTTTATGCCTGCTGTAGTGTCAATAAAATTGGATTTAATTTTCGATTAAAAATGATTAGGTTTCAACAAAGTTTATAGGTGGACTTATGAAAAAGTTCGCGATTATATTTTTGTTGTTTTACAGCAATTTAGTACTTGCCCAGTCTCCTTATTTTAGTTTGGATGCCTACAAAAACTTTTTATTGGAACATCAAAATCTATCATCGCACGGATTGATGTCGATGTACCCGGCAGGCAAATTTTCTGCACGCTTAAACAGCTTCCCGTCAAACATCGCTTACCTAGATTCCGTTAAACAAAAAATGAAATTAACCTCTTATGAAACGGAGCTTTTAACGAAGAACGGATTTGTTGCGACCGAAAGAGTGACTGAAACTAATTTCCTGAATATGTTCCGCAGAATCTGGTCTAATGATTTACCGGTTTTTATTACTACCGATGCGGTTCTCAACGCCTTGCATCTTTCTTACGATTTAATTTTGAAAAGCGCGGAGATTAATTTTTTAATCCCAAAGGTGGATGAATTGCTTAACAATCTTTATACTAATTTCTCGTTCTTGGAACAGAAGTATGCCGCTGACCCGGAAATGATGACCTACCTTAAAGATGCAGACTTATTTTTATCTGTGCCAAGAAGAATTTTCCGGGAAGGAAGTTTGACTTACTATCAGGATAATCTCCCGGCGTTGAACGCTTTTATGGAAAATATTTCCAAGCTTGAGTTGAGAAACGAACCGATCTTCGGAAGTGTCAGGAGATATGTGGATTATAGTCAGTTCAAAACGCGCGGGCATTATACGGATACAAATTTTCCTCAGCTCGAAAAATATTTTAAGGCAATGATATGGCTCGGCAGAATTGAGCTTTATTTAATTGCACCTGTATCGGAAGAAACAGATTCTGCCATTGCTGCCGATGTACGCCGACAGACAATCATTTCATTTTTAATCTCGGAATTGATTAATTCGTCGGGCGGACAAACATCATTTAGTGAAATTGAAAATACCATCCGTGCCTTTGTTGGAGAACAAGATAATGTAACTCTCGATCAGTTAAACAGTCTAGCGGAGACGATGCATATCAACAATGCTAAAGATTTTCTTGATGCGTCTTTGTTGAAAGCTTTTCAAGATTCGCTTTCGGCTAAGCCCTTTGCCGGCCAAAAAATTCTTTCGCAAGTTCTTATGAGCGATCCACAAGATCCGACTCAAATAAAACCGGCCTCGGCATTTCTCCTATTCGGGCAAAGATTTGTAATCGATTCGTATGTTACAGGTAATGTTGTTTACGACCGGATAAAATACAATAACGCAAAGGTTAAAAGGATGTTACCTTCCACACTGGATATTCTTTTCGCCGTTGGAAATTCAGCTGCCGCACAATTATTGCAGCCGGAATTGGATAAGTATTTTTATTCGACGAATCTTTCTTCTCTGAGGTATTTAATCGATTCATACGATTCAAATTTTTGGAAAGCTTCGGTTTACAATTTATGGCTCAACTCAATAAGAGCATTAAATCCACCGGCGGATAAATCGAATTTGCCTGAGTTTATGCAGACTGCTGCCTGGTGGCAGCAGAAGATGAACACACAGCTTGCGTCTTGGACTGAGCTGCGCCACGACAATCTTTTGTATGCCAAGCAATCGTACACGGGCGGAATAGTTTGTTCATTTCCGTATGGTTATGTTGAACCGTTTCCGGAATTCTTTAATGCCATGAAAATTTTGGCCGAAACTACTGCGCAAAAATTTTCAGGATTATCATTTCCATTGAATGATGAAATTAATTTTTTAAACGGATTTGCCGGCGTGATGGACACGCTCGAAATTATTGCGAATAAGGAATTAAATAAATACCGGCTTACAACAGAGGAAGAAAATTTTTTGCACGCCGTATTGTACACACGCAGTGTAATTTGCGGCGACGATCCGATTGACGGCTGGTATAACAACAAGTTGATTTTCAAAACACCTTATTATACTACATCAATGGATTTGTTCGGCTTGAAATATGTTGTTGCGGATTACCATACCACTCCAACAAATGAAGTTGGCAATATTGTTGGCTGGATAAAGCACTCTGGTACAGGTCCGGTAAATCTTTGTATTGTTACGGCTGAGATTCCAAATGTCGGGCATGTTGCATTTGCCGGCCCAGTGTCGTCTTATTACGAATATACCACAACTAACTTTCGAAGACTGACCGACGAAGAGTGGCGCGAAACTTATCAGCGTGAATCGATGAGGCCGGATTGGGTCAATTCTTATCTTGCGGATTCCAAAGGTAAAACGCGCGGCTCGGGCGTCGTGTTAATTACTGATGTTAAAAATGAGAATCAGAACAGTAATTTGATAGAAGAGAATTTTATTCTGCTGCAGAATTATCCTAACCCGTTTAATCCCGAAACCACAATACGCTTTAACATTCCTACCAAGTTTGCAAACTTGTTTACCGAATTGAAAATTTACAACATCAACGGCCAGCTCGTGAAAAAAATTTTCTCGGAGGAAATTCCTGCCGGAAATTATTTTGTTAAATGGGACGGAAAAAACAGCGCCGGTCAATTTGTTTCAAGCGGAGTTTACATTTACCAGTTAAAAGTCGGAAATACAATTAAAGCCGGTAAAATGAGTTTGTTGAAGTAATCAATTTTTAAAAACAAGAAGGGCTTGATTTGCTCAAGCCCTTCTTCCGAAAACGACTGCAGAAAATTAATTTGCTTTTTCCATAACCTTAGCTTTTACTTCTGTTCTTCTGTTCTTGGCTCTGGCTTTAGCAGTCTTTGCAGGATCAACCGGATCAGCTTTTCCAAAACCTTGGGCACTAATTAACTTTTCATCAATGCCTTTCTTAACAAGATAATCCTTAACAATATTTGCTCTCTTATCGGAAAGCTTCAAGTTGTATTTGTCGCTTCCGATGTAATCCGTATAACCGCCGAGAGAAATTTTGGCATCTTTATATTTGCTTAAAGATTCAAAATTGCCGTCCAAAATTTTCTTTGCATCTTTAGTAAGATTTGATTTGTTGAATCCGAAAAGTACTGGATCGAGAGTTAATTCTTTTTCAACAAATGCCGGCGGAACATCATCGCTTGGATCGAGAGGATTGGTGCCGCGTTTAACTTCGACGCCGTCGCCAACAGTACCACCGTCTGTATCAACCTTTAAAGGATCGGTTTTATACTTCATAACTTCTTCGTAATCACTTAAACCGTCGCCGTCTGTATCAACTTTCAAAGGATCGGTATGATACTTCAAAACTTCATCACCGTCAGATAAGCCGTCGCCGTCAGTGTCAACTTTTAAAGGATCGGTATGATATTTCATTACTTCGTCATAATCGCTTAAGCCGTCGCCGTCAGTGTCAACTTTTAAAGGATCGGTATGATATTTCATTACTTCGTCATAATCGCTTAAGCCGTCGCCGTCTGTATCGGTTTTAAGAGGATTAGTTTTGTACTTGTTTACCTCTTCTCCGTCCTTCAAACCGTCGCCGTCTGTATCGGGGTTATTAGGATCTGTTCCAAGCTTTAATTCTTCTTTCTTTAGTAAACCATCTTGATCTTTGTCCGTATTCAAACTTTCGTTCGAAATCGTCAGTCCCACTCCAATGTTAATGTATCCATCGTTATATTTTTCAATTTTGTAATAATTCAAATTATCCGTAAGTGAATAATTATAACCGACGCTGAGATCGAGGAAGACTTCGTCTGCCAATTTGATTTCGGTTCCAACACCAAAAGGTATTACGCCTGTCCAACCGCTTTCATCAACAGCCAGCGGAGATTTGCTGACAGGTTTAGTATCGACGCTGTAATGAAGCGCGCCTACTCCGGCATAGAAATAAGGATTCCAATTTTCAAGTTCAAAAGGAGTGTAGAGTAATTTTAATTCAATTGGAATAACCGATGTTCCGTACTCGGAATTATTATAGTCCGGACCTTTGAATTTGCCGTAACCCAGACTTAATTCTGCGTTGAAATCATAACTGAGTTCATGTCTCACATATCCTTTAATAAGGTATGATTTGAGAGATAAGCCATTGTCGTCTGTGAATTCGTTAGTTGGAAGCACCCCGTTAAGTTGAAGTCCGCCTTTCCATCCAAAATCTTTGAAAACAGATTGCGCTTTTAGAGTGGTCATTCCTAAAATGAATACTAGGAAGAAGAGAACCGTTACCCTGAAATTGTAGATTGCTTTTGTCATTAATTTACCTATAGTTAGTTTTGAAATATGATGTAATGAGACCAAGATTAATTATAAAATTAACATCATTTTTTTTTGTAAGGTTCACGGATTAATGGATCAGAAGCTTTTTCTCCAGCTTCTCATCAGATATCCGGTGATTAATAGAGCGATGCCTATTAAAGCTACTTTTATATACTGTTCGGAGTAATAGTAATATCCGCCTATAGCCACCGGTACGTTTTGGTTTTCAACTGCAGATAATCCCTCGCCCCTGGCAATTTCAACTTTATAGTTAATATGCATAAGAGCGTATGCCAAAATTACCCCTCCTTGTAAGAAGCAAACTATATCAACCAGTGCAAACAGAATTGTGGAAATGATCTTTTTCATAGTATACCCTCAAATTGATTGGCGACTTATTCCGTGCCGATATAATTGCTTTATTCGAATACTATTCTAATTCAATTTACCCGGCCTGCAATGCCCATCCTTAATTAAATGACCAACGAAAACTTGTACCCCCGAGAGGACTCGAACCTCCGACCAAAAGTTTAGGAAACTTCTGCTCTATCCATACTGAGCTACGGGGGCAATCACTTTATCTCGGTAATACTTTTAATTTTCTTTCTGCCTGCGGCGAATTTGTAATATTTCTCTCTCATGCGGTCAGATAGTCGGTTGCTACATTTCTCTTTAAAAATTAACCGCCACGCGTCAAAATTCACAACCAAAATATAAATAAAAGTGAGCTACTTTGAATTGCCTAAAATTGAATTTGCATGTCTTTTTTGATAATTTTTGCCTCGAAATTTTGAACAAACTAGGAGTGAAAATAAGATGACAACGATTGTAGATATTTGGGGACGAGAAATTCTTGATTCCAGAGGAAACCCGACAGTTGAAGTTGAAGTAACATTGGAAAACGGAATTGTAGGACGTGCTGCCGTACCCAGCGGTGCATCTACAGGAGAAAATGAAGCAGTCGAATTAAGAGACGGGGATAAGACCCGTTATTTAGGCAAAGGTGTTCAAAAAGCTGTTGACAACGTTAATAACAGAATTGCAGATGAATTAATTGAATTTGATGCTACCGATCAAGTTGCCATTGATAATTTTTTATGCGAGCTGGACGGAACGCCTACCAAATCGGAATTAGGTGCCAATGCTATTCTTGGTGTGTCGCTTGCTTGCGCTAAAGCTTCTGCGGAAGCTCTTGAATTACCTCTCTACCGTTATATTGGCGGTGTAAGCGCGCGCACGCTTCCCGTTCCGATGATGAATATTTTAAACGGCGGTAAGCACGCAGATAACAACGTCGATTTCCAGGAGTTTATGGTAATGCCTGCCGGCGCTCCATCGTTCAAAGAAGCTTTACGCTACGGCGCAGAAGTTTTCCATTCTCTTAAATCCGTTTTGAAAATGAAAGGTTACAATACTGCAGTTGGCGACGAAGGCGGTTTCGCTCCAAATTTAAAATCCAACGAAGAAGCTATTACAGTAATTCTTGAAGCCATTGAAAAAGCAGGATTCAAAGCCGGTAAAGATGTTTTTATTGCTCTCGACCCAGCCGCAAGCGAAATGTGGGATAACGATAAAAAATCCTACTACTTCTTCAAGTCCGATAAATCTTATATGGCTCCCGAAAAAATGGTTGACTACTGGACAAATTGGATTAAGCAATATCCAATTATTTCTTTGGAAGACGGTATGGCAGAATTTGATTGGGACGGCTGGAAATTGTTAACCGATAAAGTTGGAGATAAAGTTCAGTTGGTCGGCGATGATCTCTTTGTTACCAATACCGATTATTTGTCAAAAGGCATTGCTCTCGGCACGGCAAATTCAATTCTCATAAAAGTTAATCAGATTGGTACTTTAACAGAAACCCTTGATGCAATTGAGATGGCGAAACGTGCCGGTTATACCGCTGTAGTATCTCACCGCTCCGGAGAAACCGAAGATACAACAATTGCAGATATAGCCGTAGCTACAAACGCCGGACAAATTAAGACCGGTTCTGCAAGCAGAACAGATCGTATTGCAAAATACAATCAGTTATTAAGAATAGAAGAAGAATTGGATACAACCGCAATCTTTCCGGGTATTGCGGCAATTAATTGCAGTGTTGAATAAAAAAAGTAAATAACAATTTATTGAAGCGCCTTTCATAAGGCGCTTTTTTGTCTATACATTTTTCGAGGTTCCCGTGCCCAAACATACTCTTCAATCAGTCAACTCGCTTATCAAAAAACACAAAATTGAATTTATCGATCTGAAAGCAATTGATCTTTCCGGCAGACTTCATCATATATCGCTTCCGGTACACGACGGCATATTGAAAAAATTAATTAATGAGGGCGTTGGGTTCGATGGCTCCAGCTACGGATTTCGTAAAGTAGAAAACAGCGATATGGTTTTGGTGCCCGATCTTGATACGGCCGTGGTCGATCTTTTCCGGGATGAACCAACGCTAAGTTTTTATTCTCATATTTTATTGACCGACGAGAAAAGATCTCGCTTTAACCAGGACGGAAGATTTTTAGCATCGCAGGCGGAATTGTTATTGAAAAAAATTACCGGGGCGGATAAATCCTGGTGGGGACCCGAATTCGAGTTCTATATTTTTTCAAAAGTAGAATACGATACCCGAACTTCAACTTCGTTCTACCGAGTTGAGCACGACGAAGAATTTTACAAACAAGCTTATCACGCGGCAAACCCGTTTGATATCTACGATGATTTCCGCGATGAGGCCTCGAAGCTTCTTCAAAAATTCGGTATAAAAGTAAAATATCACCATCACGAAACCGGCGAGCGCGGTCAGCAGGAAATTGAAACTTATTTTGAGGATCTGCTTACAACTTCCGATAACATCATAACGGCCAAATACGCGCTTTTTAATTTAGCCCGTCGAAAAAATTTATTCATTACGTTCATTCCCAAGCCGATGTACAAGCAGGCAGGCAACGGTTTGCATCTTCATCTTTTTCTGACGAAGAACGGAAGAAACGCTTTTTATAAAAAAGGTGAGTACGGCAATGTGAACGAACTCGGTCGGTATTTCATTGGGGGAATGTTGAAACATGCGCCCGCGCCTTCGGCATTTA
>JAKAHQ010000049.1 GCA_021814855.1 Bacteroidota bacterium
ATCGAACGCCGAGCAGACTTTCGGGATTAAATACCAATCCCCAAAGATAGACCATCGAATAGATTTGAATTAATTCTCCCAAAATAAACAGGAATCCGACGTAGACTTTTTTAATTGGAAATGAAAATAAATACCCGGTAAGATTGATAATATTCAACTTCTCAACAGCGAATATGAAAACAAGCGAAATGGTTACAATCATTTGGAAGGAAAGCAGGAGCGATACTTTTTTAACATCCGGATTTTTTTTACGAATCACGCAAGTTCCCAAACCGACCAGAAATAAAAATGTAATAACCAGATTTAATACATTACCGATATAATCGATTCTAAACTCGAGCAGAGACAAACCATTTAAATAATATTTTAGAATGAGCAAAACCAGGAGATTGACTGCAGCTAATGTTGCAAGAAGGATTATCCAACTATTATTTTTAGAACGAGATTTCAAGTTTATTCAATTTTATTTTTTGAGCCGACAGGGTTTATCAGAATGTTAAATGTATCCGGATTTTCTTCCCGAAAAATAACAGCATTTATTTTGAAAATCTCCGCAATATTTTTTGCGTTGAGAATTTCTGATTTTTTTCCCTCAAGAAATATTTTGCCGTTATTCATAAGTATAACATTCTTAGAATAAATACCCACGAGGTTCAGATCGTGTGAGACAGTTATTATTGTTATCCCCTGTTCAGAATTCAATTTTGTAAGGAAATCGAAAATGAGGATTTGATTTTCCAGGTCGAGATGGGCATTGGGCTCATCCAGTATGAATATGCTTGCCTTTTGAGCCAGAGCCCTCGCTACAAAAACACGCTGCGCTTCGCCGCCGGAAATTTCATTAATGCTTTTATTTTTAAGATGCTCGACGCGCATTAACGAAAGAGCTTCGTTAACAATCTGCTTGTCGTCTCTATTTTCGAAACCGAATGTTTTAAGATGCGGCGTTCTGCCCATCGATACGATTTCTAAAACTGAAAAAGGGAAAATAGATAAATTGGATTGAGGCACAAACGCAACTTGTTTAGCAATCTCTTTTTCGGTTAGCTGAAAAATATCCCGACCGGTCATTTTTATGCTTCCTTCCTTCGGATTAGAAAGCCCGCACAATAATCTAAGCAGCGTAGATTTTCCGCAGCCGTTTGGACCGAGAATGCTTACAAAATCTTTTTCCTGAATAATTAGTTCCGGTATATCCAAATGAAACAGGCCGGACTTTCCGTTCCTGGTATACTCAAATTTCAAATCTTTTATTTCAAAAACAGTTTTACCGGGCATATTATTCGCAGCTCACAAACAAATTATTACAAGAAAAGAAAGTGAGTTATAATCAAGGATAATATTAGTAAAAGATTTATGCGGACGCAGAAGCCGGGACATTTTTTTTTGTGCTCGCCTTAATAAAAAGAAAGATCAGAGTAGCTCCAATCAAGCCGCCGATCGAATCCGCTGTCCAATCCAATATATCGCAGTCCCTTCCGGGAATAAATAATTGATGTATCTCATCGAGCGCCGCGTAACAAGTTATTATCAGAAAAGAAAACAGATAAGCTTTTTCTCGCAAAAAGCTCCATCGATTTTGAAAATGAAGCCAGAGATGTACAAGGACGGCCAATCCAAAGTAGCCGAAAAAATGCTCAAATTTATCCTGAACTTTAAACAACTGGGGTATCTTATCGGTCGGCAAAGTTGTTCCTATAAACAATGCCAGCCAGTAAAGCGCCAGGGGCGAATAAAGAAACAGTATCGGCCGACTTTCAATTTTTTTATACAAACGACTTAATAATGAACTTGATTGCATTCGGTATCTCTTTAATTAAATCTTCAGGTGTATAACCGTATTCGGTTTTGTCTTCGAGTAAAAGGTCCGCCGCCAGACTGTGAATGTAAATTGCGCTTACGAGCGCATCCTCAATTTCATCGGACTGCGCAAGAAAGCCGGCAATAATTCCTGTAAGTACATCGCCGGATCCAAACTTTGCGAGTCCCGGATTTCCGCTTGTATTTATAAACGCCTCGCCGTTTGGATTAAAGATGATAGTAGGCGCGCCTTTCAATACAATGTAACAACCGTTTTGAGTAGAAAAGTTCTTGCCGAGATTTAACAAATCTTTCTCGATTTCAGAAACAGATACGCCCAATAAATCGGCAAACTCTTTGTGATGCGGCGTAAGTACCTTCCCTTTCAAATTCAACTTTTTATATTCTTCATTGCCGAGCGCCGTTACCGCATCTGCATCGATAACAAATTTTTTGGTTTTATGCGACCTAAGAATTTCTATAACCGCATTTTTAGTTTCTTCTTCTTTGCCCAATCCGGGGCCAATGGCAATAACATTTGCCCACTGAAGTCTTTCTTCCAGATCCTTTAAGTTGTTTACTGAAAGATATTCTTTACCGTCATCTTCGTAAGCCCGAACAACCGAGCTTTCTAATTTTTGCTGGGCTAAAATTTTCATCGATTTCGGAAAAGCAAGAATTGACGATCCCGCGCCGGTGCGAAGTATCGAATTCGCGGTAAGAAAAGAAGCGCCGGGAAGTTTTCCGCTTCCGGCAATTGTCAAAACCTTGCCGGCAGAATATTTATGCTGGTCCAAATTTTTGGAAGGAAGGCCATAGAATGCGTCTTCGGGTTCTATCAAATAATCCGTTATAGTAAGTTTACAGTAAAACTCGTTCCCTATCCCGATCGATCCTTTAATGAGTGTGCCGCAGTTGGTATAACCTTTACCGTAGAACAAACCGGTTTTAAATTCTGAAAGCGTAACTGTTAAATCGGCGTTGAACACAACTTCACCGGACGCATTTTCAAGATCGAGACCGGTAGGAAGATCCACTGCAATTCTATATGCGTTCGATTGATTAAGCTTCGCGACAATTTCTTTATACGGTTCGGTAAGTTCGCCCCTGCTGCCCGTACCAAGCATGGCATCGACAATTAATGAACAATCATCAAACACAGATAAATCCTTTGTACTTTCATAAACAAAAATTTTGGAGTCCGGGTACTCCGCAGTCAAATTTTTCGTAATTCTGAAATTTGTAAGGGAGTCGCCCTTCAATTCGTCTTCGGCGCCGAGCGATAAGATTTTAACGTTATACTCGTTAATTATAAAATGGCGCGCCAACGCAAATCCGTCTCCACCGTTATTACCTTTACCGCAGACAACGCCAACATTCCTGTTCTCAAGTTTGTCACCAATGTTTTGCGTTATCTCTGCAAAAAGACTTCGAGCCGCGTTTTCCATCAGAACAATACTCGGTATACCGAGAGTGTTGATAGCAAAGCTATCCGCATCTCTCACCTGCTGCGCTTTATAAAGTGGTATCATTTGTGTTCGAGATGATTTTCCTTAATTAAAGATAAGAAAGAATTGCCATAAAGTTAAGCTGAGAGCGGCAGCAGAGTTTAATTTCCTTAATGTAAATTTTTAGGAAATATTTTTACCGAATGACCGATGTTATCAGGTTCATTAATGTATCAGGTAAAACACCGAACACAATAACCAATAATGCAGAGATAACAACCGCTGTTAAACTAAGCGGGGAAACCGCGATATGAAAATTTTCTTTTGATTCCTGGAAGTACATTACAACAACCACGCGAATATAAAAATAAACGCTTATAACGCTTGAAAGCACACCGACGATGGCAAGCCACGTAAGCTTACTTTGAATAGCGGAAACGAACACATAATATTTTCCAAAAAATCCTGCTAGAGGCGGAATGCCGGCAAGCGCAAACATAAAGAGAGCCATCAAAGCTGCGAGTATCGGATTTCTTGAATTTAATCCAGCATAAGAATTTAAATCGGTTCTGGAGTCATCCTCGCCTTCAATTATCGAAATGATTGCAAACGCGCCGATATTCATAAAGGCGTAAGCGGTCAGATAAAATATAATTCCCGCCACGCTGTAAATGTTTCCGGCAGCAAGACCAATTGCCATATATCCGGCATGCGCAATGGAAGAATACGCAAGCATTCTTTTCATATTGCTTTGAGAAATCGCAACGATGCTGCCGAGCAGCATCGATAATACTGCAATAACGGCAAAGTACGGGCGGAATAAGTTATTTGCTGCCGTAGAAAAAATTGCGGAAAGTATTATTAACATCACGCTGAAAGCAGCAGCTTTTCCGGTGGTCGACATTAATCCAGTTACAGTAGTAGCCGAGCCCTGGTATACATCCGGCACCCACATGTGAAAAGGAACGGCTGCAATTTTAAAACTGAATCCGATTAGAAAAAGAATCAGCCCTAACAAAAAGATGGTGTTGGAACCGTAGCTTGAAAAATTCTCGGTGAGATTTTGAATGCTGGTGGATCCGGTTGATCCGTAAATTAACGCTATGCCGTAAACAATGAACCCGGTAGCAAACGCACCAAGCAAAAAATATTTCATCGAAGCTTCGTTGGCCGAAAGCTTTTTGCGGTTGATGCCGGCAAGAACGTAAAAACAAATCGACATCAATTCCAGACCCATGAAGATCATTAGAATATCTTTTGCACCGGCCATAACCATCATACCGAGGACAGCCGATTGAATTAAAATGTAATACTCGCCGTAATAGGTGCCGTATTTTTTCAAATAATCGATTGACGAGAGAACCACAAGGGCCGCGCCGAAACTGAATATGAAATTGAATATCGCCGGTTTGCCTCCAACTTCCATCATGCCGCTGAAGATTACAAAATTTTGCTGAAGACTAATATGAAGTATCGAATAAATTGCAACAGACAGGAATAAGGCAATTGTAAACCACGGGAGAATTTCCCTACCCTTCTTTGTAAAAATTTCTATGAGGACAGATAAAACAATTCCGGCCCCGAGAATTATAAAAGGCATTAGGAAACTATATTCGATATTATATGTAGGCATAATTAATTCTGCTGAAAATTACCTTAAAAGATTTATTGTAAACGAACTCACACGGTCGAGAAGCATTTTTGTCGAAGCATCGGTTAGATTCAAAAATGTGCCCGGGTAAATTCCAATCCAAACGATGAAAACAAAAATCGGAAGCATAAGAAGTATCTCGCGCAAGGACATATCGGTCAATTCATGTTTAAGAACTTCGTTTTTCACTTCACCGAATACGACGCGCTGATACATCCACAGCAAATAAACTGCCGCAAAAATTACTCCTGTTGCCGCAAAAATTGTAAACCACCAGCTATTAAGCGATGCAGATTTAAAAGAGCCGAGCAAAATTAAAAACTCACCAATAAAACCGTTAAGACCGGGCAGGCCGATTGACGACAGCGATGCAATCATCAAGAATGTTGCGTAAACCGGTACCAGTTTGGCTATGCCTCCGTAAAAAGCAATGTCGCGATGATGAGTTCTTTCATAAACAATTCCCACAAGAAGGAATAACGCGCCTGTAGAAAGACCGTGATTGATCATCTGTATTACCGCACCCTGCATGGATTCGGCAGTCATAGCAAAAATTCCAAGTACTACAAATCCAAGATGGGACACTGACGAATACGCTACTAATTTTTTCATATCGGTTTGCACCATAGACACAAGCGCGCCGTAAATAATTCCTATAACTGCGAACACGGATATAACCGGAGCGAATTGCACCGCGGACTGAGGAAATAGCGGCAGACAAAACCTTACCAATCCATATGTGCCCATCTTAAGCAATACGCCTGCAAGAATAACAGAACCGGCAGTGGGGGCTTCTACGTGCGCGTCGGGCAGCCAGGTATGAAGCGGAAACAACGGGACCTTAATTGCAAAGCTCAAAAAGAAAGCGCCGAACATCCATGCTTGAATCTGGTGCGGAATTGTCGGCCCAACTTGATAAAGATCAGTCAGACTCGAAGTGAACGAGCCGAACATTCCTTTGGCATAAACTACAAGCCAGATAATTGCAACGAGCATCAACAAACTGCCGAACATTGTGTAGATAAAAAACTTTATTGACGCATAAATTCTTCTTTCGCCGCCCCAAATTCCGATGATGAAATACATCGGTATGAGCATCGCTTCCCAAAAAATGTAGAAGAGAAAAATATCAAGAGAAATAAAAACGCCTATCATTCCCGCTTCAAGAAAAAGCATTGAGAAGGTAAACATCTTTACATTTTTTTCAATTGCCTTCCATGTAGAAATAAGAGTGAGCGGAGTAAGAAACGTTGTGAGCAAAACCAGGATAAGAGAAATTCCGTCAACGCCGACGTTGTAGCTGATATTTAAACTTTTTACCCAGGTTATTTTATGGATAAGCTGAAACTGCGGATTGGCCGGATCAAATTTGATGTATGTGAAAACCGAAATTACAAAAGCCAGCAGCGAAACACCAAGAGCATAACCGCGAATTAATTTCTGTTGATCATTCTTAAAAAACAGAACGAGTACGCTTCCGATAATCGGCGTTAAAAGTAAGTATGTTAAGAGTAAATTCTGTTCCATGATTTTCCTTTAGGACTCGATGTCTCTGCGGAAGAAAAAGATTTACCGCGGAGGCGCAGAGTTTAAAGACTTAATATCAGCCACAAAAGGACTAATGCAATCCCGGCCATCATAATAACTGCGTAGGACTGCGCTATACCTGTTTGAATTTTGCGAACCGTACCCGAAATTTTATCAATCACTTTGGCCGCGCCGTTCACCGTGCCGTCAATTATAATATTGTCAGCAAACTTCCATAAAATTTTCTCGCTGCCCTTTTGAATCGGCTGCACGACTGCCGCTTCATAAACTTCGTCCACAAAATATTTATTAAGAAGCAAATTGTATAATCTTTTGAAACGGCTGGAAATATTTTCCGCAATCTTCGGTCTCTTTGTGTACACATGCAGCGCTAAATAAATACCGGCAAGAGCGAGCGCAATTGAAAATGCCATGAATAAAATCTCTTCGAAATGAGAATGCGAATTATATAAAGCTAATCTCGCCTCGGCCGGTGCGTAAATCGGCTCCAACCAATTCTCAAATAAATTTCCGTTTGCGCCTGCAAAAACTTTAGGTAAACCAATGTAACCGCCAACTACCGATAAAAACGCAAGTATCATTAAGGGCACGGTCATTACTGACGGCGACTCGTGCGGATGTACGTGATGATGATCAAACCTTTCTTTGCCGTAAAAAGTAAGCGAGACTAATCGGAACATGTAAAACGCAGTAAGCAATGCCGTTATTGCGCCGATGAGCCAGAAGATAAATCCTCCGTTTGAATATGCGTTCCATAGAATCTCATCTTTGCTGAAGAAACCCGATAAACCCGGTACGCCTGAGATAGCGAGAGCAGCAATGAAAAAAGTTAAATACGTCCTCGGCATATATTTTTTCAAGCCGCCGTACTTTTGGATATTCTGCTCTTCATGCATGCCATGAATTACCGAGCCGGCGCCCAAGAATAAAAGAGCTTTGAAGAACGCGTGCGTCATAACATGAAAGATGGATGCGGAAAATGCGCCTACGCCAGCGGCTAAAAACATATATCCAAGTTGACTTACAGTTGAGTATGCCAGGACTTTTTTAATATCGTTTTGAACGAGTCCGATCGTTGCGGCCATAAGCGCGGTGAGAACACCGATTACAGCTACAAGAGTCATTATCGCCGGAGCCGATGCAAATAAAATTGAAGTGCGGGAGACCATATATACACCCGCTGTAACCATTGTTGCGGCATGAATTAAAGCCGAAACAGGAGTTGGACCGGCCATAGCATCCGGCAGCCAGACAAACAAAGGTATCTGTGCGGATTTACCGGTTGCGCCGATAAAAAGGAACAATGCAATAAGGGTAAAAGTTGATTGAGAAACCGAGAAGGCCTGTGCTCGCATAAATACTTCTTTAAAATTCAGAGAGTCGAATGTTAGATAAATCAAAAACATTCCGAGCAGGAACCCGAAATCTCCAATTCGATTAACAACAAACGCTTTCTTGGCCGCTTGCGAAGTCGTGCCCTTTTCAAATTTTCTATCGTACCAAAAACCGATAAGTAAGTAAGAACATAACCCTACGCCTTCCCACCCTAAAAACAAAACAACAAAGTTGTCTCCGAGCACAAGATTCATCATGGCAAAGATGAAGAGATTTAAGTACGCAAAGAATCTCCAGAATCCTTTGTCGCCGTGCATGTATCCGATTGAATAGACATGAATTAAAAACCCAACGCCGGTAACGATGAGCGACATTGTAAGCGAAAGCTGGTCGACAAGGTAAGCGAAATGAATGTGGAGATTTCCAACGCTTAGCCATGAAAATAATTCTACGGTATTCGATCTTTCTTCCGCCGGTAAACCAAGTGTTTCAATAAACGCACCAAGAACAACAAGAAAGGATAATCCAACAGCCGCGCTGCCGATTATACCGATAATTTTTTCGTTCTTAATTTTTCTTCCGAACAATCCGTTAATCAAAAAACCGATCATCGGCAAAAGCACTGTTAGATATATATAGTTTATCATTACCACTTGAATATGTTTA
>JAKAHQ010000050.1 GCA_021814855.1 Bacteroidota bacterium
TCTTAAAGGATCGCCCTTCAGAGCCATGGACCGAATTTAAAGCGGGAGAAAAATAAAATTGGATATTTACCTTTACGGAATGACGCTCCTTTCTTCGATTAATCTTCTCAAGGAAGTTTACCCCCAGCCGGACGGTTATGCCGAAATAAATGAATCTTATTCACTTCCCGGCGGCGAAACCGCAAACGCGGCAATTGTTCTTTCCGGCTTCGGATACAAAACAAAAATAGACGGCCCGTTTCTCGGAAGTAAAACAAAAGAACCGCTTACCGCTCACTTGGAAAAATTCGATATAGATTATTCGCTCTTGCATTTTGATTTCTCATTCGACGGCGTACAGGACATTGTTTTAATCGACAGTAATTCCAGAACGGTTTTCGGAAAATTTCAAAAATATTTCGGCGAAGAAACAAGAAGATGGACCGCGCCGGATAAGGACTCTATCCGGGAGGCAAAAATTGTTTCGATCGATCCATTTTTTAATAACGAATCCGAGCTCGCGGCAAGGTATTGTTTCGAACTTAACAAACAGTATGTCACTATTGACTGTCTTCACGATAGCGTTATGCACCGGCACTCGGCAGCGAATGTTATTTCAAACGAGTTCATCAAGAATAATTACCCGGAAGAAAATATAGAAGAATTGTTTTATAAGTACGCGGGTTCGTCCGATGGTTTAACTGTTTTCACTTTCGGCTCGCGGGAAATTTTATACGGAAGAAAAGATTCGACTATCAAAAAAATTGTTCCGTACAAAGTGAACGCGGTCAGCACGCTCGGCGCCGGCGATACTTTCAGAGCCGGAATTATTTACGGATTGCTGAACAATATGAGCGATGAAGATACGGTTAAATTTGCCGCAGCAACTGCAGCAATTGTATGCACGCAATTTCCGATGGCGTTTAATCCTCCCTGTGTCCCAGACATTCTTAAACTTATTAACGAACAAAGAAATTCATGACGAAAAAGTTAACACTCTCAATTCAATCAGTAGTGCTCGGCATTTGCAGGTTAGATCCTTCAACGCCAATACCTGCGTGGGCATTGAACAATGAATTTTTTTCTATTACAAAAACCGGCGAAGAATTATCGGTTGTTTGTCCCGAACAAATTATTCCATCCGGCATTAAATCCGAAAAAGGATGGCGTGCGATAAAAATTGAAGGGCCGATCAATTTTACGGCAACAGGAATTCTCTCCTCCTTATTACAGCCGTTGGCAGACAAAGGAATAAGCATCTTTACTGTTTCAACTTTCGATACGGATTATGTGCTCGTAAAAAAAGAGAATCTGGAAAATGCAATTTCAATTCTGAAACGAAATAATCAAATTAATTTTTAGCTGTCGCTCTTATAATATTCGTCACCTGCTTTCACTCTGTTAACTATTTACTATATTTGCACAGCCGTTCGTAAAATATTTTTATTTGCTGCGCGATATACATCTTAATTTAACAGACATAGATTCGTCTTAATATATAACTGGAACGATTTATTCATTAACGGCGACATACCATGAAAAAGAACTTACCCTTGCTGCTTTCGGCGCTTACATTTATTATTTTTTCTACACCTTCACTTGCAAACGAAAATTCATTTGACGAATTACCCGATTCAACATCTGGCAAAAGGTATCCTCCGAAACGTACGTATGTAACTACAAGAACGAGCAAACCGCCGGAAATTGACGGCAAGCTTGACGACGAATGCTGGGAAGGAGGAGGTTGGGATAATTTTATTTTTCAGCGCGAACCGGTTGACGGCGGAACGCCGACGGAAAAAACAATTATCAAGGTTGTTTACGACGACAACAATATTTATGCTGCCGCCCGGTGTTACGATAGCGAACCTGAAAAAATCACCCGCATGCTTTCCGGAAGAGATACATTTAGCGGCGACCTAATAGGTTTCTGTTTCGACAGCTATTACGACCGGCGAACTTCGTTCGAGTTTGGAGTTAACGCCGCTGGTATCCGGCTCGACAACTCCGTTACAAACGGCAACCAGATCAACTTAAATTGGAACGCGGTATGGGAAGCCAAGGTAGGATCGGAAGATTCTGCCTGGACCGCAGAATTTAAAATTCCGCTCTCACAGCTTTATTTCTCACCTAAAGATAAGTACACGTGGGGCTTCATGGTCTGGCGCTGGATTTTTAGGAAAAGCGAGGAAGATGATTGGGGACCTAATCCTATTTCAACTTCTACCTGGGTCGATCGATACGGCGACATAACCGGAATTGAAGGAATAAAGACGCCGTCGAGAATAGAGATTCTTCCTTACACTCTTGGCAAGTATCATACATTTCAAAAAGAGGAAGGCAATCCATTTAAAACCGGCACAGATAAAAGTTTGGATTTAGGATTGGACGGAAAGATCGGCATAACAAGTAACTTCATAATTGATTTTACAATCAACCCGGATTTCGGGCAGGTGGAAGCCGATCCGTCGCAAATTTCTTTATCGTCTTACGAACTTCAGTACGAAGAGAAGCGTCCGTTCTTTATAGAAGGAAGCGGCATCTTAAATTTTTCGCCTCTTTATTATCCCCGAAGAATCGGTCATGTTCCTTCTTATTATCCTTCTCTGGGCGCAAACGAGTATGTTGATATGCCGGATCGAACTTCGATTCTCGGCGCGGCTAAGATTACAGGCAAGACAGACGGCGGACTTTCCATCGGTGTAATGGAAAGCGTTACCGGAAAAGCAACCGCGGACGTTCAGACCCCGAATGGAAAATATTCGACCGCCGTTGAGCCGCTCACAAATTTTTTTATGGGAAGAATTCAAAAGGAATATAACGACGGAAATATAATTATCGGCGGAGCGTTTACTGCGGTTAACAGAAACATCGGCGACGATAACTTAAAATTTCTTCCGCGCGCTTCATACACCGGCGGTTTCGATTTTATTTTTAAGTGGGACGATAAAAATTATTATATCAGCGGCAACGCGCTGGCGAGCTACTTCAGAGGAGATAAACAATCCATAACCCAGGTACAACTTTCGCCCGTACATTATTTTCAGCGGCCGGACGCGGATTATCTATCGCTCGACACAAACAAAACTTCACTTGCCGGTTACGGGGGAAAGCTGGAATTCGGCAAAGCAGGCGGCAACGCATGGAGATTTTCCGAAAGCGTAACATTTTATTCTCCCAACTTTGAAGTAAACGATCTTGGCTACCTTCCGCAGGTAGACAGGGTTTACCAAATCTCGCGCTTCGGTTATGTAGCGCAAACGCCGTCGGGAATTTTGAGAAACTATTCCGCGTACTTCGATCAAAACTCGACATGGAATTTCGGCGGAGATAATTATTCTTTCGAAGCCGGATTTTTTTCCAACATTACCTTTATAAACAGATGGTATGTAAACACAAATTTTTACCGAATACTATCTGCTCTCGATCCGTCGTCGATTTGGGGAGGACCGCTTTTAAAATTTCCGGGCGGATGGCGCTACAGCATAAGCGCAGGAAGCGATAACACCAAGCCGCTCTCGCTCGGTCTTGAATTCAACAACCAGATTCACGACGATAATATTTCAAAACATTATTATATCTCTCCTTCATTCACTTACAGAGTTACCGACGCATTAACTTTTTCTGGTAATGTCTATTACGATTTCACGCGCAACAATCTGCAGTATGTATCAACTCAAAGCAGCGGTAGCCGCGATATTTACTTTCTGGGAATGGTTGACCAGGACCTTATCGGAATTACAGTGCGCGCGTCGCTCTATCTTACACCGGATTTGTCGATTCAATATTACGGAAGCCCCTTCAGCGCGACTCGGAAATATTCCGGTTTCAAAAAAGTTATAAACCCGCGCGCGGATAATTACAACGACCGCTTCTATGCTTACAATCAAAACCAAATTGCGTTTGATAAATTCTTGGATTCGTACCGGATAGACGAGAATGCCGACGGAGTAACAGACTTTGTTATCAGCAATCCGGACATGAGTTTCAGCGAATTCCGTTCCAACCTTGTAATCAGGTGGGAATACAATCCGGGATCTACGGTTTACGTAGTCTGGTCCCAAAACCGTTCGATGCTTTCGGCTTACGAGTCAACTTCTTTAAGCCGCGCGGTCGATCGGGTGTTTAGTATTTATCCCGACAACATTTTCATGATCAAGATAAATCATTGGTTCTCTCTGTAACAAAGAATTTTTTTTCATCGACTAAAGAATATAAAAACGCGGCGATGGTTTACCTGTCGCTGTTTTTTTATCATATCCGTTTACAAACAAAAGACCGTTTCGTCTTTATAAATTTTGTTTCGTTGATTAAGTAAGCGACCTTCGCTATTTTCTTCGGCATAATTTACGTCGGCATACAAAAAAATTTCGAAAGGAAATTTATGCGAACGATAAACGACTGGCTCAGCGAGTACGGCGAAAGCCATCGCAATCCAACCAATAAAACGATTCATTGGGTCTGCGTTCCGTCAATATTTTTTTCCGTTGTCGGACTTCTTTTTCTTGTAAAAATTCCTTTAAGTCTCGGCTATGCAATTCAGTTGAACCTCGCCGTAGTAGTTTTGCTGTTTGCCGTAATCTATTACATGCGTTTATCGAAAACACTTTGGATAGGAATGCTTTTATACGCACTCCTTTGCCTCTTTGTTCTTATTAAGTTGGAACAAGCCGGCGTCTCAATACTTCACGTATGCATCTTCGTTTTCGTAATCGCTTGGATCGGTCAGTTCATCGGCCACAAAATCGAGGGCAGAAAACCTTCGTTCTTCAAGGATCTTCAGTTTCTGCTTATTGGTCCGGCATGGCTGATGAATTTTATATATAAGCGCCTTGGAATAAAAATCTAAATGCGTTTGTTTAAAACTGGAATATTATTAGAGGGAACGGAATTAGCCATTCCCCGATTGCGAAATTAGTTTTGTGAATGAAGAGCTACTTTATTTCCTTCCGTGTCAATTATCACAGCCATATAGCCGTATTCTTCCGTAATAATTCTCTTTGGCAGAATAATTTGTCCGCCGGCTGTTTCAACTTTTGAAAGCGCAGCGCTTAAATCCGGATTAGCATTAAAATAAATCGTCACACCCTCCTGCGCAGGTTTATAACTGGAACCTTTGCAAAGAGCTCCTCCTAGACTTCCCTGTTCTGCGGGAAAGAAAGCCATTTCGAATCCGCCGAAATTCATTTTCTGCATGGACTCATACCCGAAGATTGTACAGTAAAATTTTACGGCTCTATCTATGTCCGAAGCCGGAACTTCAAACCAATTAATTACATTAGCCATTGCTTACCCTTTCCAATTTATTTTATGGATATGTTAAATGATAATTATATTCCGCAAACTAACTGAAATATTTTTTCAGCGCTTCGGTATTGATTTCGTGTTTGCCTTTAAAAACCAGAACCCCATGATCAATTTTACTTTTGTTTAAACGAGAGATTTCTTTTTCCAGGAGCTCTTTGGTAAAATAATGATCCTCATCGCCTACAATCAATGTTAAATTGAGGGCGTTAAGTAATTCCCTGCAGGAATGGAATTCCATATCGTGCGGCAGCGGGCTGCCCCAAACAATTAGTTTGTTTAATTGAGACGCGCCTTTCACGGCCCATCTTACCGCGGTGGCTGCGCCCTGAGAAAAGCCAAGGACGATTATTTTTGCCTGGTGTTCATTAAAATATTTTAGAATCTCCGCGTACAAATCATCAAGATAATTCACATAGTCGGTTATCTCGTTTTCGCGGTCTTCTTTTGTCATCCACGTTGCGCCTATATTTCCGTTTGTTCCTTTAATATAAAATTTATTCAGTGCTTCCGGCGCAACTATTAATTTTGTTCCGCCGGCAATCGAGCCAAATTCTTTAATAAAATTTTCCGCCAACTGCGCGTACCCGTGAAGCACAAACCATATTGTTTCAATTTTGTCGGATGGATCACCCATTACGTAATACCGAGCAGACTTAGAAACCAAAATAGTTTTAGCAACCGTCCTTCAAATGTTCCTTTAGTACAATAGTTTATTAAGAAAGAAGTTTTAATAGTTTTCTTCCCCGCGCTTTGATGGCCGGCGCACCGTTAATCATTTGCTTTTGAATCTCGTCGCAGACGCTTTCAGCAATCGATTTGTTTTTAACAGCAAAATGGGACATGGTTTGCATACAAGAAACTTTTACAATAATGCTATCCGATGAAACCAGCCAATGATTCAACGTACGTAAAGCCGTATCGGTTTCTTTTTTATTCAGCTTAAGATAACCGAGCATCAAAGCTATATGCCACATAACCTCTTTCTGCTTAAAGGTTTCAAGGTTGTTAAAGATTATCGATTTTTTTGCCTGGATATATTCGGGAAATCTTCTGGCAACTTTTTCAACGGCATCGGCGCATCTTGCTCTAACCACTTTATCTTCGTGGAATATTCCGCCAAATACTTCGCCGAACAATTCCGGGTCGCTGGTTACAAGTTGAACAACTTCGTCGGCTTTACCGATTGAGCGAAGATCGTTTCCGGTTAAGAGGTCGTAAATTGTCCCGCTTACGGGTAAAAAATTCTTTGCAGTCATCTTTCTTTACATGCTTCTTACGGATTATTTAATCGGTATAAATATTTTATTTCCACTCAAGAATTTCCAATTTATCGCTCAACTCTATGGCGCCTGTTCCTTCGTGAATAAGATTTTGCCCGAAGTTAACATTGTTGCCGGATGTTCTATAACTTGCAAGAGTTCTCAACGGTTCGTCTCCCTTTTCTGCGGTATCCTGATTAACCGTTGTAACGACACATCGAGAGCACGGTTTAACAACATCAAAAACTATTTCGCCAATTCTAAATTTTTTCCATTTATCCTCGTCGTACGCCTTTCCCCCGCCGAAAACAAAGTTGGGACGGAAGCGGTTCATCGGCACTTTTTCTGTAAGACGCGAGTTCAAATCGTTTAATGATTGTTCGCCGATAATTAGAAATGGGTATGCGTCCGCAAAACTTACAACGTCGTCCTTGCCGGAATATCTTCGATCAACAAGGCGACGGCTTTCCTCGGGCATATAGACCAGCCGGCATTCCATATTCATTGCTGCGCTTAGCCACTCGTCGGTTTTTTTTCCAACCGATAATGCTTTAACCGTATCGCTCCAAACGACCACATTGATCTCATCATTGATTGCTTTATCGATCATGAATGAAAGCGGGGTAATGAATTTAGATTTATGCGCAAGAGTTAGAATACGGTCTTTTATAATTGTTGATATCAGCGCCATTTGCGGGTGTGTTCGTTGGGTTAAAAATTTCCCGTGTTTATCCACAACCATCCAGCGGCGGTCGTATTTTAATCCGCGGTCTGTTACTTCAGAAGAATGTAATGATATTCCCGCTAAAGATTTAACGGGATAAATATTTATTTCAGTTAGTTTGTATTCCATCTTATTTTGATGCCTGCATTAAATAATTCTAAAGATAACTAAAGCAGCTCTTCGGCTCAAAATTATGAATTGATTATTTCATCAACCAATAATTTCATTTTATCAAAATGCGAGCCCTGCCAGTAAATCTTATCGCACCTTGTACAGATAAAAAATTCGTCATAAGATTTTTTCACTTTCGGCGGAAGACGGTCCATTATTATTTGCTTGTCTATTTTTTCCAAAACGGAATTGCATTCGATACACCGGCTAAATTTTTTCACTACCGATTTCAGGTCGAATCGGTCTACCACTTCTTTTATTTGTTTTTTAGGATTCGTATTCCTAACGAAATAACCACGCAGAACTTTTGCATGTTTCAAAACACCAAGATCGCGTGTTAGAATTATTCGCTTCCCCTTCAACGAAGCATCGATTAAATCGTTATCGGACAGATTATTTTCATAAAGAGTGTCCAGGCCGAGCATTCGCATATATCTTGAAAGAACGCCTAAGTGAACATCGAGAATAAATTTTGGCTTACGAAGAGGTTGGGGTCTTAATCGCTGCAAATTTGTAATGTCTATTGACTCAAACTCGGGATAGACCGAAACATCATCGCCGCCGAGAACGATGTAATCAAATCCTACGGATTGGCCGTTCACAATAATTAAATCAACTTCCGTATGCGGTACGCCCAAGGATTCTATAATATCTTTAACCGAGACACGACCGAAGAACTCATGTTCAAACCTGGTTTTTCTTTTTACGGCAGGAATAAAATCATTAAGCTCTTCGTAAAACCTGATCGTAATCTTATTCATGTCAAACACAATTTATGATTTATAGATTACCGCGACCTAAAATTTTTCGCCGCTTCTATTTCGTCAATATAGAATAAGTCTTATTCGATAACTTTCAGGTACTTCAAAATTTCCCGCGCGGCTTTGTTTTTCGCTGGCGCCACGCCATAATTCTCTCGTTCCTCGCCGGAGGCGATCCGAATGACAGTGACTACGTTGCTGATCACGCCGACAGGGCGCTTCTCGCCCTCAGGT
>JAKAHQ010000051.1 GCA_021814855.1 Bacteroidota bacterium
ATCGATCCATGATTAAAGTCGTCATCATTGAAGACAACACAACAATACGCGAAGGGCTGGGGGCGTTGATAAACGGCACAAGCGGTTATAGCTGTGTAGGTTCATATCCGGATTGCGAATCATTCCTTTCTAAACTGGAAACTCTTTCCGTTGACGTTGTTTTGATGGATATCGGTCTTCCGGGCATGAGCGGAATAGATGGAATTTCGAAA
The DNA here is from genome assembly GCA_021814855.1 of Bacteroidota bacterium. The sequence goes on from JAKAHQ010000051.1 coordinate 213, forward strand.
GCCAAAAAATTGAAACCAGATTTAAATATTCTTATGCTCACTGTTTACGAAGATAACCAATCGGTATTTAAAGCGTTGTGTGCCGGGGCATGTGGTTATCTTGTAAAAAAAACGCCTCCCAGCAGGTTGCTTGAAGCGATAAAAGATGCATACGAAGGCGGTGCGCCCATGAGTTCCTTAATTGCCCGGCAGGTTATTACTGTTTTTCAGCAAAATCAAAATTTCTCTTCGGAAGAAGAAGACATGGATTTATCCGCACGGGAAAAAGAAGTTCTTAACTCGCTTGCGGAAGGCAACAATTACCAGGAAATTGCAGATAGACTTTTCATCAGCGTAGATACAGTTCGTCATCATATCCGAAACATTTATAGAAAACTTCACGTACACTCGCAATCTGAAGCGGTTGCCAAGGCCATTCGTAGGGGTCTAATTTAAACACCTACATGAATATGTAGGCAAGTAGTAAAAATAATTGTACTTCCTTAAAGAACTGCACAATTGTGCGGTTTACAAACCTGACTCAAATCGTTAAATAGACATCGGAAAATGCATCGAAAGTAATTTTCCGAACGATTAAATATCAATTTATTTAAGGGAGGCGTTAGAATGGAAAACCCTAGTCTCAGTAATATTGCAAATCCGCTTGCAGAATTAATTAACGATGATATTTACCATCTCCTGTTAGGCAGGGGGCTAATTGATGAAAAATCCGTTCGCGATTATTTAATACGCAAAAAATTTAAAGACCTAAGAGCAAACAAAGTAAGCGCCAGCGACGCAATAGAAACCCTTAGAGAAGAATACCCATATCTGCAGTTCGATACGATTAGAAAAATAGTATATCAGCCACGAAATTAATCTCGCACTTCCTCTTAGAGAGAAGCCGGAGCCGCGATGAAAATTGCGCTCCGGTTTCTTTTTATCTGCAATGCCGAATCTCTCTTAACGGCTTTGAATTGTTAAGCAAGATGATGTTTAGTATATTTAAAATGTCAATCGAATAATCGTTTACCGAATTTTTTCAATTACCAAACGAGGAAGAAGAATGAAAAGAATTTTAACGACGATCCTATTGATTCTTATTATTGCGCCGGTATTTGCCCAGGAAAAGAACGACAGTGAAATCAATTCCGATGTAAAAGAATTGTCTCAATTTCATGATGTCATTTATAAAATCTGGCATAACGGCTGGCCCAAAAAAGATATTAACTTGCTCTCGTCGCTCGCACTCGATGTTGAATCGGGCTATCTGAAAATTAAGAATGCGGAACTTCCGGGTATATTAAGGGACAGAAAATCCAGGTGGGAAAACGGCGTCACTCTTCTTGGTGTTTGCGTTGATTTGTATAAAGTTGCTTCGATGAAAAAAGATTCTGTTGCGCTTTTAAACGCTGCCGAAAAACTTCACACTCAGTATGAAAATATGGTAAGAATAGTAAAACCCCCTCTTAAAGAGGTTGAGGATTTTCATCAGACTCTTTACATGCTGTATCATCATTACATGCCTAAAGGAAACTACGATAAAATTAAAGAATCCGCTTTAGAGCTTAGTTCGAAAATAAGTCCCATGAAGACGGCGGAAATTCCACAACGACTTAAATCGAAAGAGCAAAAGTACAACAAGACAGTTAATGAGCTTTCTGCGGCAGTTGATAATCTGAATGAAACTGTCAAAGGTAAATACAATAAAAAATCTGTTGAGGCCGCAATTGAAAAAGTACATTCTAGGTATGTAATGGTCGAAAAAATTTTTGAATAACTTAAAGGCCCTTTCGGGCCTTTACTTTAATTACAATGATCGTCCCCGCAGCCGCAATTTTTCCCGGTTCTCGCTTTCTCAAATGATTCTTTGCCTTCCTTAAATGAAAAGTATGCAATTAAGATTGCGCCGGCGGAATCAATTCCTCCTATCCTTGTTAACTGGTAACCTATACTTGATCCAAGCAATATTATTGAAAGATAAAGACAGGTCTTTGTGCAATTTGCATCGGCAATAAGAGCTTTGGAATTAAGTTTATGACCGACCTTTTTCTTAAAGTAAATGAGCAAGCTCATAGAGAAAATGGAAATAATGGAAATAACAATTCCCCAAAATGTAGTTTCGGGTTTATGGTTAACAATTAGGTTATAAGCCGCGGTGATTAGTAGACCGATTACCAAAATGTAAAATGAAAAGCCGGTGATTTTGAGGGCCGTCTTTTCAAACGCGTCCCTGTTCTCGTCGCCATGGAGTTTTATTCTCACAAGCAGGTGCCATATGCCGATTCCGGAAATCACTTCAACAAAAGAATCAATTCCGAACCCGAAAAGGGAAAGTGTTTCATCGTGCGCGCCGAAATAGACCGACACAACGCCTTCGATTATATTGTAGAATACTGTTATTAGCGCAAGAACAAAAGCTGTTCTATAAAGAGCATCTTTATTTTCTATTTTATTTCTCTCTTTCCGTTAAGGTATATATTAAGATGAAAATGATGAAGAAGATGAAAAGAACATACTCAAGAATGACGACAAGAATACAATTATGAAAATGATGTAAAGAACAGTTAGGACCAGTGCTACAATTATTAGGATTTTAATAATGTGGAAGTATCTTCCTTGCAGCTCAAATCCGCTGCGCATCGATGCCGGATCGTTTGTCATTCTAAAGTAGTGAAATTGATCGGCGGCCTCGCGCATTCTGAGGCCTGCAAAGATCAACGGTACGCCTATTAAAGCCCCTATAATTGTAATACAATTTAAGACGCCGTAGATGATCACAAACAAACCAACAAAGCGCATATCGCCCGTCATTTTTCCAAAAGCAATTTGAAACGATGAAGACTGGGTTGCAGATTTTTCTTGCTGAAGGTTTCCTAAGTCCAAATTATCAAACTGTTCCATTTAGTTACTCCGCTAATGTTAAAGTTGTCTTGGAAAACTTGGAAAGATGCCTTTGCCGATCGGGAATTACATAAGCACCAACACACAAGAATTTTCAGGAGTATATGTGGAGCGGAAAAGATTCCTTCCTAGAAGTTCCTTCGGAAGCACCCTCGGCCTATTCGTTGAGAAAAAGTTATTTCTACAGCGCGTCAATGATATAGTGGAGCTGAAGGGATTCGAACCCTCGGCCTATTCGTTGCGAACGAATCGCTCTCCCAACTGAGCTACAGCCCCATAAGCTTTTATTTCATAGCCGAAACTAAGCGAGAGAAAAATTAAAATCAACTCAATCCTAGAATATAGCTCTTACAATGTCCAGCCACATTTTCCCTGTAGAATCTTTGATGTACATTTTTTGGAGTTCGGGACAAATGTAATTTTCGCATTCGGCGCAAGTATTGTATTTCTTTTTTTCGGCGCATTTCCTCACTTCGCAGTTGGTGCATCCAGCAAATAATCTTCCAGATGAAGAACGGCACCCTTCGCAATCCGTTATATCGGCTTCAGTATAACTCAAGCCGTATTGCTCGTTGCACATTTGCGCTATCTTCCCCCTCATTTTTTTCTTTACGGTTTGATCTTCTTCTTTAGTAGCCCAGTAAATAGGGCATGAGCTGCATATCAAACCACAGTACGAAAGTAAGCCGGTGATATTCATTTCAAATTATGCTCGCGGTCATTTTTAGAGAACGACCGCGCTCTCCTAATAAAGTTTTTAATATTGATGAAACGCATCCGACACAAACTCGAGAACGGTAGGTAATGAAGCCCGCCAGTAAGTCCAGTTGTGGGCGCCGTCGCGTATTCTAAATTCATGCGGTATGTTGTTTTTACGCATTGCTATATGAAGAAGGGAGTTCCCTTCGAACAAAAAATCATCGTCGCCTATATCAAAAAACCATCGCACGGCTCTCTTCTGATTTTCCGGCATGTTGTTCATCAAGTACAGCGCGCTGTATTTTTTGTAGTAAGCTTCTACTTGTTCATCCGTAAAATTACTTGACGCCTGCATTCCGCCGCCGCCCTGCAAAAATTTTTTTGTGTCATCAAGAGAAAGCGGACCGGTTGAAGCGCTGAGCGGGCATGCCGAAGAAAACATCTCGGGATGATGAAGGGTGTAATACAATGTACCTCCGCCGCCCATCGATAAACCCGCAACTGCCCTGTACCTCTTCTCGCTTTTTATTCTATATGTTTTTTCTATGAACGGAATAAATTCCTGGAAGAAAAAATCTTCGTAGTTCCAATCCCCGGAAATTCGGTTCACGTAACCGCGGTAACCGGTATTTGCATCGGGCATAACAATTATCATCGGAGTTGCTTTGCCGGAATTAATTTCTTTATCCGCAATATTTAGTACTTCGCCAAACTGCACCCACCCGGTCTGGTCGTCGCCGCTGCCGTGCAGAAGATACAAAACAGGATAGCTGCGCTGCGAGGTTTCATAATCCGGCGGAAGATATACTGCGTACTTTCTTTCCCCTTTTAGAATTTCGCTTTGCATGGATAAGTTATCGTAAACCTTTCCGGTTTGAGCAAATAAGAATGCGGGAATCAAGATCAAGGTTAACATGATTGTTTTTTTCATTTTAACGCCGTTTTTAATTGGAGTATTTTCTTTCTTAAATTAATATAGTAATTCAATCCCAAAAGTGTGGAAGGAAAATATTCAGTATAATAATTTGCAGCGAGAACCGGGAGAAATAAAATATTGTTTATTTTTTGAGGCATCACAAATAATTAAATTCTTTTTTAGATTATATCCAAAATTTTCGAAAGGAATGAATAGATGGAATACGCATATCTTGGCAGAACGGGACTTAAAGTAAGCAGACTTTGCCTCGGTACAATGAATTTTGGACCGTACACAACCGAGCCCGAAAGTTTTAATATAATGAACCGTGCGCTTGAACACGGGCTAAACTTTTTTGATACTGCTAACGTGTACGGCGCAATGTGGGATGCCGGCGGCGTAGGCAATACCGAAAAAATTATTGGGCGCTGGCTCGCGGAAGATAAATCGAGAAGAAATAAAATTGTGCTTGCTACAAAAGTTTACGGCAATATGGGCTCGGCTCCAAACGAATCAAAACTTTCCGCATACCATATTCGCAAAGCCTGCGAAGAAAGTTTGAAACGCATGCAGACAGATCATATTGACCTGTACCAAATGCATCATATAGACCGCAGTACGCCCTGGGAAGAAATTTTCCAGGCCATGGAACAATTGGTTCGCGAAGGTAAAATTACTTACCTCGGCAGCAGCAATTTTGCCGCGTGGAATATTGCCGAAGCGCAAATGATTGCCAAGCAGAGAAACTTTTTGGGATTGGTTTCCGAGCAGAGCATATACAGTTTGCGCAACCGTCATGTCGAGCTTGAAGTAGTTCCTGCATGCAAACATTTCGGTGTAGGTTTAATTCCATGGAGTCCGATGGGTGGAGGAATTTTGTGCGGCGTGCTCGAAAAGCAGAAAGAAGGAAGACGTACCCGCGAGCCGTTGCAGAAATCGGTTGAAAAACTTCGTCCACAAATTGAAGCTTATGAAAAATTGTGTAAGGAACTGGGACAAAATCCGGCGGACGTAGCTCTTGCCTGGGTACTCAATAATCTGGTAGTTACTTCACCAATTATTGGTCCGCGTACGGTAAAGCAGTTGGATGAAAACGTAAAAGCTCTCGAGTTGAAACTTAGTGAAGAGACTTTAACAAAGCTGGATCAAATATGGCCGGGACCGGGAAACCAGGCGCCCGAAGCTTATGCATGGTAGCTTTATCGTAGGCCGTTAATAACATAAAGTGATGGAAATATTTTTTATCTAATATTAAAATTATCTGTTATTTAAAATGAAGAGTTAAGTATCGAGTATCTGTCATCAAGTATCCAGGAAGAATAATGGATTATAACGAAAATCCGAAATCATATCACCCGCCGATGCATACCGCCGAGCACCTGTTGAATAGTACAATGAACAAAATGTTCGGAAGAGGCAGGGCATTCAGTGCTCATATAGAAAAGAAAAAATCGAAGTGCGATTATCATTTCGATCGCGATCTTACCTCCGAAGAAATAAAATTAATCGAAGATAAAGTGAACGGTGCCATAGCGGCGGATCTTACCGTTAAGGAAGAATTTATGAGCCGCGATGAAGCGCAAAAATTTTTTAATCTAAATCGTTTACCCGACGAAGCCGGCGAAACTTTACGCGTTATACGTATCGGCGATTATGATTCGTGCTTATGCAGCGGTCCGCATATTAATTCAACCAAAGAAATCGGCGGTTTTAAAATTATTTCTACAAGTTTTGAAAACGGCATCTTGAGAGTTCGTTTTAAAATATCTGCGGCATAGATGAATTTTATTAATATGAAAAATTTTATTTAAGGAGAAGCAATGCGTTCATTCGATAGTTTTTCGGAACAGGAGGTTCTTGCGTTGGCAATTTCGCTTGAAGAGGAAGACGCGCGTATATACGATGATTTTGCTGAAGGATTGCGCGCCGATTTTCCCGAACAGGCAGATGAATTTGTAAAAATGCGCTTGGAAGAAGACGGGCATAGACATCGCCTGCTCGATCTTTACAGAAGCAAATTCGGCGAACATATTCCGTTGATTAGACGCGAAGATGTAAGAGGATTTGTTAAAAGAAAACCGATCTGGCGCGCACGGCCTTTAAGACTTTCTACCGCAAGAAAATTTGCCCAGGAGATGGAACTTGAAACCCGCAGGTATTACGAGGCCGCGATTAAAAAAAGTACGGATGCAGGTATTCGTCAACTGCTCGGCGATCTTGCCGATGAAGAAAGGAAACACATAAATACCGCGCAAAGAATGGAAGCAAAAGCCCACGTCGAAAGCGAACAAGCCGCTCAAAAAAGATTATTCCTGCTGCAGGTAATTCAACCGGGACTCGCCGGTTTAATGGATGGCTCGGTATCAACGTTAGCTCCTCTTTTTGCAGCTGCGTTTGCAACACATAATAGTTTCGATACTTTCCTAATTGGTTTGGCCGCAAGCATAGGCGCTGGAATAAGCATGGGTTTTGCAGAGGCGCTTTCGGATGACGGCACTCTTACTGGCCGCGGGCACCCCTTTATGCGCGGCGGTATTACCGGCTTGATGACTACGGTCGGCGGACTCGGTCATACTTTGCCGTACTTAATTTCGAATGTTTATACGGCTACTGTAATTGCCGTGATTGTTGTTCTGATTGAACTAGGCGTTATCTCGTGGGTTCGTCATAAATTTATGGACACACCTCTCGGAATGGCAGTCTTTCAGGTTGTAATTGGAGGGATCCTGGTTTTCCTGGCCGGTGTTTTAATCGGCAGTTCTTGATTTTCCAATAATTGAAAAATTAAATTTTCGGAGTTAATTTTGCTGAGCAAATTTCGGGATTGAATGCTATGGCAGAGGAACTCTACGTTAATATTAAATTCAAAAGCCGAAAAACGGGGGAATTGAAGGACGGGTACGTCCGTATTCCTAATCTTGAAAGATATGCAAACGGTCTTAAGAAATATTTTGATATACATGAATTCAGGGTTTGCGAAAAGAGAATTGTAAGCAAAGAAGAGTTTGAAAATAAAGGCCGGGCATAATACCGGACGTACACAAAATTTTTTTACTAGTTTACCAACTTATTCCAGGCACATTTCCGTTCAAATAAAAATTTGATTAATCCGAAAAGTTTATATAATTGCTTTTGATATTTTTGATTATTCGAATTTTGGTGTTGTTGTGTTATGGCTAAACCGATAAAGAAGATTGGCTTGATTCTCTTAATACTTATTATCCTTCCGATATTATTTATCTCCATCAGGGAAATTTCATCGCTCAACGAAAATGAAAGCTTAATAGAAAGCATTTATACAAAACAGCTTGAATCCATTTTATACTCGGTAAATCAATATTCCGAAGATGTGGCTAGAAGCTGGCTTACAAGAATTCAATCGATGGTAGATGAAGCCGACGGCACATGGAAATTGCCGGAGGCAAAAACAAAACAGTTTTTTGAAACGAACTACGCGCTAAATTATTTCTTCCTTGCGGATAGTTCTGGCAGAGAACTAAAAACTTTTCAGCGCCCCGATGCACTACCTCGAGCGGTTGAAGATAGGGAAAAAATAAAACTAGTATTAAAAGAAAACCAATCAATGGTTTCCAAGCTCTATAAATTCAAGTCCGGAAAATTTACCAAGATTTATCCCGTTGCAGATATGCCGGGTTCAACCCAGATAATGGTTTTCATCTTAGATAATAAGATGACCGGGGGATTCG
>JAKAHQ010000052.1 GCA_021814855.1 Bacteroidota bacterium
TTACAATCCTTCACTACCAGCTTTACGGAGTCTGGAATGAATATCCGCTCCTAGTAATATTCGAATATCTACCGGTGATTATTATACTAATCTTGGAATTAACAGAGAACCGATATCATCACCTAAAAATTATTCCTTCTAATAATTATTTCATCTCCTTCGAGAGTGAGTAAGGCAAATCTTCGTCGTTAATTCCGCGCTTTGTATTCGGAGTTGGAACCATATCAAGGTTAAGAGTTCCCCCCTTCATCAATTCTTTCTGAGTGATATAATTTTTAGTATAGTTTTTACCATTCAATTTTGCGTTTTCGATATACACATTCCTGTGTGAATTATTCTTTGCATTAATAACAAACTTGTTCCCGTTTTCAAGCGAAAGCGCAATCTTCTTGAACAATGGCGATCCGAAAATATATTCATCAGTACCGGGACAGACCGGGTAAAAACCGATTGCGGAAAAAACATACCAGGCGGATGTTTGTCCGTTATCTTCGTCGCCGCAGAGTCCATCCGGATTAGGCGTGTAAAGCAAATCCATTGTTTCGCGAACGTGCTGCTGCGCCTTCCATGGCTGGCCTACATAATTGTAAAGATATATTCCGTGTTGAATTGGTTGGTTGCCGTGCGCGTACTGCCCCATACCGGCAATTACCATTTCCGTAATTTCATGAATCTGAACGCCGTAATACGAGTAGTCGAACGTTGGGGCCGTTGTAAAAACGGAATCCAATTTATCCGCAAAATTTTTCTTACCTCCCATCAGATTAGCGAGTCCCAACGGATCTTGAAAGACCGCCCAAGTGTAATGCCATGCGCATCCTTCGGTAAAAGCGTCTCCCCATTTATCCGGCCTAAACGGACTTTGAAAGCTGCCGTTTTTATTTCTTCCGCGCATAAAATTCGTCGATCTATCAAAAAGATTTTTATAATTGAATGCGCGCTTCTTAAATCTGTCGATTTCTTCTTGCGGACGTTTAAGCGCCTGCGCCAATTTATAAATTGTAAAATCATCATAACTGTATTCAAGCGTCCGTGCCGCGTTTTCATTTATACCTACGTCGTAAGGAATATATCCGAGAGTGTTATAATATTTCACTCCCAATCTACCCACCGAACTTAGCGGTCCCTCGTTCTCGGAATTTTTTAAGATTGCTTCATAAAGAGTATTTATGTCGTAACCTCGAATACCTTTGAGGTAAGCATCCGCGATGAGCGAGGCCGAGTTCGAGCCGATCATGCAATCGCGATGGCCGGGACTGGCCCATTCCGGCAGCCAGCCGCTCTCTTTGTATGCGTTAACCAACCCCTCCATTATGTGAGCGTCGAGTTCAGGATGCATCAAAGTAAAAAATGGAAACACCGCGCGGAATGTATCCCAGAATCCGTTATCTGTGAACATGTACCCGGGTAATACTTTACCGTTATAAGGGCTGTAATGAACAATTTGATTTTCTTTATCCAATTCATAAAATTTTCTTGGGAAAAGCATTGTACGGTAAAGTGCCGTATAAAAAGTAATCATCTGCGATTCGGTCCCGCCTTCAACTTCCACACGGTTTAATCCTTCGTTCCAAATCTCTTTTGCTTTGGCCATCGTCGTTTCAAAGGAATCATTCGCTATTTCCCGCTTCAGATTAAGCTCGGCTTGTTCGTAACTTATAAATGATGATGCTGCTTTAACATTAACCGTCTCGTTGTCATTCGTTTTAAATTTTATTACGGCCCCTACGTGATCGCCTTCATTTTCCAATTTATTTTTATCAACGGATGTTCCGTTCCATGTGAATGCGCTGTCGATTTCTTTATCAAAGTAGATCACAAAATAGTTGTGGAAATTTTCAGGCACTCCGCCGTGATTGTTCCGGCAATAACCGATAATCTTCTTTTCTTCGGGGAAAATTTTTACGTATGAGCCCTTATCAAACGCGTCGATAAGAAGATACGAATCATTCGACTTAGGAAATTTAATTTGAAATTGCGCAGAGCGTTCAGTCGGAGTAATTTCCACCCAAACATTGTAATCGCCAAGATAGACCTGGTAAAAAAACGGTTTGGCAATTTCTCTTTTATGACTAAACCATGAGGCGCGTTCGTCTTCATTAATTTTTAGCCGGCCGGTTTCCGGCATAATCGCAAATGCGCCATAATCGTTTATCCATGGCGAAGGTTGATGAGTCTGTTTGAATCCGCGAATCTTGTAATCGCGATAAGTATACTGCCAGCCGTTGCCCATCTTTCCGGTTTGCGGCGTCCAAAAATTCATTCCCCAGGGTAATGCAATTGCTGGGTATGTATTTCCGTTAGATAATTTGTATTCAGAGTCGGTGCCGACTAACGGATTAACATAATCGGCCAAATTTTTTATGTTACTATTAACTGACTTTTGTGCAAAACATAATGCGGGTAAAATCGCAATCGCTAAAAGAAATATTTTCAATTTCATATCCGATCCTTTGAAGAATGAATTTTGGGTTACGCAAATTATAATTTGATCACTTCAGATGTCAAAAAATAATTCATCCTCCTTAGGTTATAAATAATTATTTTTGGTTTGAAAGTTATCGGAATACTAAACCGGCGGAGTAAACAATGCATGAGGATATTACTCTTAAATCGCTTGCCAAGATGATCGACCATTCGCTCCTTCATCCAACTTTTACTGACAAAATTATTGCTAAGGGATGTGAGCTTTCCAGACAATACGACGTTGCGACCGCGTGCGTTAAACCATATTCTACCGCACATGCTACAGCAATTTTAAAGGGCTCAAATGTTGGAGTTTGTTCCGTTGTAACATTTCCCCACGGCAATTCAGCTCTTACAATTAAACTGAAAGAAATTGAACAAGCGCTTCACGACGGCGCCGCTGAAATTGATACCGTCGTAAACATTGGTAAAGTCCTCGGCGAAGAATGGGATTATGTTTCCAATGAAATCAAAGAAATGAACAAGCTCACGGTTGAAGGCAAAGCAATTTTAAAAGTAATCTTTGAGAACGATTATCTTGAAGACTCATATATAATTAAGCTCTGCGAAATTTGCTCGGCTCACGACGTCGCGTTTGTTAAAACATCTACGGGTTACGGATTTGTAAAACAACCCGACGGATCATACAACTATAAGGGCGCTACCGATCATCACCTTCAGCTTATGCGTAAGAATAGCTCACCAAATGTTCAGATTAAAGCCGCCGGCGGAGTACGTACACTCGACGATCTATTACGCGTTCGCGCATTCGGTGTAACAAGAATAGGGGCCACGGCCACCCAGATAATTTTGGAAGACGCAAAAAAGCGAGGTTTCGTGTAATCATTCAAAGATTTTTATGTCAAATTAAATCACTTACTACCTAAAACTTTCGTAAATTTGCGCCCGCAATTTGAAGAAGTATAATTTTATCAATCGGAGTGTAAGTGAAACAAATTAGAAATATAGCCATCATCGCTCATGTAGATCATGGTAAAACAACTTTAGTAGATCAAATATTAAAGCAGTGCAGCGTTTTTAGAAAAAACCAGGTTGTTAGAGAAAGATTTTTGGATTCGAACGATCTGGAAAGAGAGCGCGGAATAACTATTCTTGCAAAAAATATTAGCATCCCTTACAAAGATTTTAAAATCAATGTTATTGATACTCCCGGTCACGCCGATTTCGGCGGCGAAGTTGAGCGAGTTTTGAAAATGGCCGACGGCGTTCTGCTTCTCGTTGATTCTTTTGAAGGTCCAATGCCGCAAACGCGTTTCGTTCTTGAAAAAGCTCTTGCCCTTCATCTTAAACCGATCGTTGTAATAAATAAAATTGACCGCCCGGATAACCGCCCCGAAGAAGTGCTCGACGAGATTTACGATCTCTTTATTGAACTTGACGCAGACGAAAACCAGCTTGACTTCCCTTACGTTTATGCGAGCGGAAGAGAGGGCTGGGCAATTAAAAACTTAGATGATCCCCGCGAAGATTTGACTCCGCTTTTAGATTCAATTATTAACGACATCCCCGCACCGCCAGTTCAGGAAGGGACAACTCAAATCCAAATTACTTCGCTTGATTATAACGATTACGTCGGACGAATCGGTATTGGAAGAGTCTTCCGCGGAAATTTGATACGAACAGAAAAACTTGCAATAATAAAGCGAGACGGCACCGTTAGAGAAGCAACTCCAAAACAGCTTTTTATTTTTGATGGTCTCAACCGGGTGGAAGTAGAGGAAGTTCAGTGCGGTGATATATGTGCAATTGTAGGAATTGAAGGAATCGATATAGGCGATACGATTTCAGATGCCTCGAATCCCGAACCGCTGTCAAGTATTGAGATTGATGAACCTACAATCAGCATGACTTTCACAGTTAACAATTCCCCGTTTTACGGTAAGGAAGGAAAATTTGTTACATCGCGTCAACTGCGCGATAGACTTTATAAAGAGTTGGAACACAATGTTGCTCTTCGCGTTCACGAAACTTCCTCGCCGGATTCTTATAAAGTTTCGGGAAGAGGTATTCTCCATCTATCTATATTAATAGAAAACATGCGCCGGGAAGGATACGAACTGCAAATCCGCGAGCCGAAAGTTATTTACAAGGAAATAAACGGAAAGAAAGCCGAACCAATTGAAGTTCTTGTCGTAGATGTACCGACGGAATCCGCCGGCAAAGTGATCGAACTGGTAGGTCAGCGCCGCGGCGAGCTTGTTAAAATGGAAAACAAAGGCAATATGAACAAGCTTGAATTTCATATTCCCACACGCGGTATTGTAGGATTAAGAACAAAAGTTCTTACAGCTACTTCAGGCGAAGGCGTTATGCATCATAGATTTTTCCAATATGAATATTTCAAAGGCGCCATCAATAAAACAAACAACGGCGTGATGATTTCTATGGATGAAGGTCCGGCAACTGCTTACGCAATCGATTCTTTACAGGATAGAGGCAAATTTTTTATCGATCCCGGCGAAGTAGTTTACAAAGGTCAGATCATCGGAGAGCATTCCAAAGAGAATGATATCGAGGTGAACATTCAGCGCGGTAAAAAGTTAACCAACATGCGCGCTTCAGGTTCCGATAAAGCAATTAAAATTACGCCGGCGATTAAATTTACTCTCGAAGAAGCTCTCGAATATATTCAAGATGATGAAATGGTTGAAGTTACTCCAAAGTCCATTCGTTTGCGGAAATTGCATCTCGATCCGAATGAAAGAAAAAGATTTAATCTTGGAAAGATTACTGCGCAAGCTTAATTAGAAATAATAAAAAGCCCTGAATTTAAATTTGGGGCTTTGTGTAATATTCTGTTTATAATTATACCAACCTACTATTCCTCAATCCCGTTTTTTATTTTTTCCAGTTTTTCCCACCTTTTAAATAAATAATTTATTCGTTCCTTTGCGGCTTTTAATTTGTCATTAAGTTCGTTGGTTTGAGTGGCGTACTTTTCGTAAAAATCTGGTGAAGAAAATATGTTTTCAATTTCCTCAACTTCAGCTTCGGCATTCATAATTTCTTCTTCAATTCTTTCAAGTTCTTTAGCTTCTTTCCAGGTTAACTTGCGCACTTTTTGTTTAACACGCGAGTCTTCCTTCTTTTCCCTCATCTTAGATTCTTCCACGGAATTAATACGATGTTTGCGTTTCTCCAAATAATAATCATAGTTGCCTTCGCTGAAATAAATTTTACCGTCGCCTTCAAACGCGAGTATGCCGTTGCAAACCCTGTTCAGGAAATACCGATCGTGACTTACGACAACCACACAGCCGTCAAATGAAATCAAAGCTTCTTCAAGCACTCTCAATGTCGGAAGATCCAGGTCGTTTGTGGGTTCGTCCAGAAGCAAAAAATTTCCTCCGTTGCGTAAAATCTTGGCTAATGTAAGCCGGCTTCTTTCTCCCCCGGATAATCTTCCCACCAGGGTATTAATCCTGTCATCTGTGAAAAGGAAGCGGCGAAGGTAAGTCCACACGCTTATTTCCTGTCTGCCGAATTTTAGAATCTCGTTACCATCCCCTACAGCTTGAATAACTGTATCGTTATCATTTAAAAGTAAACGCGCTTGATCCACATAATTAAATTCGGTTTTCTCACCGGCTTCTACCTTGCCTATTGTTGGAGAAATTTGACCGAGTAAGATTTTCAGCAGCGTCGTTTTGCCTACCCCGTTCTTGCCTATCACCCCGAGTTTTCTACCATGCTCAAAAATAAAATTCAACGACTCAAATAGTATTCTTTTATCTATATGCGCGCTTACATTTTTTAATTCCAAAACTTTATTGCCAAGTTTCTCCGGTGTGGGAATTATCATCTCAACATCAAGTTCTTCCGGAGCGGATTCTTGTTCTTTAACTTCATAAAAATTATCAAGACGGCTTTTGGCTTTTGTTCTGCGCGCTTTCGGTCCCCGCATAACCCATTCGAGTTCACGGCGTAAAAAGTTTTGTCTCTTCCTTTCCTCAATCTCTTTAACGGCCTGCCGTTCGGATTTGTTGATTAAATAATCCGTATAGTTACCTTGATGAGAATAGAAAACGCCGTTCGATAATTCAACAATGCGTGTCGCTATCCTATCAAGGAAGTAACGGTCGTGTGTAACAAAAATGCACGTGCCTTTATACTGCGATAGAAAGTCTTCAATCCATTCGATAGAATCTGTATCAAGATGGTTTGTTGGTTCGTCGAGAATCAAAAGATCCGGATTCGAAATTAAAGCTCGGCAAAGGGCAACGCGACGTTTCTCTCCGCCGGATAAATCCGCCACTCTTCTATTCGATTCCGGCGCGTGCAATTCTTTTATCAACAAATCTATCTGTCTTTCTAGGTTCCATCCGTCTACATTATTCAACTTAATCTCAAGAAGATGTTTCTTATCGGAATCGAACGGTGTATGTTCATATTCTCTAAGTAACTGGAGTATTGTTTCCGCGCCGTCCCAAATATTTTCGCGTACCGTTTTAACATCGTTTAATGTAAACTCTTGGGAAAGGAATCCTACTTCCAGTTCTTTACGTTTGGCTATTTCTCCATGATCGGGCTGCATCCATCCGGCAAGTATTTTTAGAAATGTGGATTTACCTGCGCCGTTTCTTCCGACCAACCCGATCCGGTCGCCTTCATGAATGCTTAGAGAAGCTTTATCGAGTACAATTTGTTCGCCGTAATGAACTTCCAATTCTTTAGCGGCAAGAATTACAGGTGTTACGTTATTATCCAATAATTTATCCAAGGAAGATTAAACGAGCTGCAAATATAAATAACTTTGGAAGAAGGTTGGATGTGATGCCTAATTCCGGATACCGAAGCTGTAGAGACGACCCGCCGGCCTGCCTGTCCGGTATGCAGGGTCGTCTCTACCAAATGCAAAAAAAACTGTGCAACTTCTAAATTATAAATAACGTAGGTGTTTCATTATTTATCCGTTACAATTTTATAAGGAAGCTTCTACTGCCAAAGACATTACTATGTGGGAAACTTTTAACCAATTTGTTATCTATATAATTACAATAATTTTAGGCATGGGGCGAAAAAATATTTTGATTTATTTCTACAAATAAATTTTTATTCCTTAATAAAGCAAATATGTCGAACTCAGCCCCCTTACCCCCTTCTCTTCATAAGAGAAGGGGGTAATTTCCCGAAGGGATTTCTTCGGGAAATGGGGATGAGTTGAAATAAACTGAGGCAGCCGTTTCATCTGTTGTAAAGACACTTCTTTATAATACACTCGATTATAGACACAAACGAGTATTCATTTACACAAGTAGATTACAAGCGCATATTCGTAGCTTTCCACTTTCAATATACAGCCTTCAATTTGCAATATTAGAGCTGAGCTAAGAAGAAACCACGCATGTTCACTTTACAGCATTTAAATACGCTTTATAAGACGGGTTATTCTTCCCGCCTTCTAGGCTCGCAAGATAATTTTTGACCGAACTGACAATTGAATTAATACCTACTTCCCCGTTATATATCTCGTATCTTTCCTGGACGGCGCTTCCGAAGGCGCTTTCCGCTTTAATTACCTCGGCGTTTAGAGCGGTCAGTTCGTCAACCTTTGTTTTGAAATTTGCCGCCGCCAAATTTGTATTGGAAGGATTGTATGACGCTCCCAATTCCGAAATTACAGTATAAACATCCGTCGCAAAACCAACTAGGGATTCGTAGCTCTTTTCGCTTTGCGATATTGACTTTTTAGGTACTTCGCCTTCTTTAATTTCTTCTTTCTTTTCTTTCGGCGGTTTGAATTTTTTAAGTATCGAATCGATCTTTATAAAAGCGGTATGCTTGCTTCCCAATTCCGCTTTAATATAGCTCGCAATATTTCTTATTAAGTTTTCGATGCAGTTGGTATCTGCCTCTTTGCAAGAAAACGAAATAGCTCTTCTTTGATTTCTTAAATTTTGAAGTCTGCTTGCTGCAGTAAGAACTTTT
>JAKAHQ010000053.1 GCA_021814855.1 Bacteroidota bacterium
AACATGTTTTATTAGAGACATATAAAAAAGACGGTCTGGATGCCGCAATGAAAAAATACGACGAGCTGCGCCAAAAATATTACGGCGGATTTACTTACGATTTCCGAGATCATTCATTGCTATCTCTTGCTTCCAAGATAAACGATTCCGGCAGTTTTGACGACGCCGTAAAAGTTATAAATAAAGATATCGAACTGTTTCCACAATCGGCCACGCCGCTAATCTTTTTGGGCAGCACTTACATGAAGAAAGGCAATAACGAAGAAGCCGAAAAAAATCTAGAGAAAGCGATCAAGATCGATCCCAACAATCATTTTGCTGCAGATATGCTTAAGAGACTGCAAAACCCCGAAAAAAAATAATTCATTAAGCCGGTTTTTCGCCGGCTTTTTTATTCCACCCTTTAAGTGATACTAACATATAAGAGTCGAAATAGTTATGTTTCATTAGGTAAAATTTGGAGGAATGATAAATGAAGCTGGTAAGACCTTTTCTGATTGCTCTTTCGGTTATCTCATTAGCAGCTTGCTCATCTTTGGTATTAAAGCCTGCGGATTTCGGATGGCCGATCGAATCCGTTCTAAAGGTTGATAACAAAGGATACGTAGAGGAACAGAGATACTCTTTCACGCTGAAAGTAAAACCGCTGTTCTATGCAGAGTTCCAGGATTCTTCGATTGCCGCTGGCAAAGAGATAAGAATTATCCGCGATAAGATGGGTTACTATTATATAACCGCCGCAAACTTTAAAAATGTTTATATGTTTTGTACCGTAGCCAACGGCTTAAAGCTGGAAGACAAATTTTTGATTAACGAGAAGGGCTTGACCGATCCCGCCTTCAACCAGAAGTCGCCGGATATTGAACTGCTGGACGGCGCGGCAAAATATTTATTGAACAACAAAGGCCTTGTGAGGTAAAATATGAAGACGGGCAAATCGGTAATCTTAACGGTTTTATTCTACATATTTATTTTCGGAAGCTTAATTAACGCGCAGTCGGATTACGAGAGGACGCAAAATTTCAAAACGCGTTTCAAACAGCTTGAAGAGGCCATCAAGAATGCTGTATCGATTGACGAGTGCAATAACATCGGCGAAAATATTTCGAAACTAAAGGACGAATATTTACCGTATAAATCCCTGCTCGATAAAAGTCTCTACCCTACCAATTTCGATTCTTCATTTGCTAAAATTAACCGCGAGCTTGCAATTAGGAAAGGAGACTTTACACAGATAGTCGACTTGAAAACCGAGGTTGGAAGTCTTAAGGACAAAATTTCCGATCTCAGCCAGCAAAACGTTAACCTGCTTTCGCAAATAAAAGAGCTGACCGTAAGGACAAACAAAGACGCGCAGACAATTGCCGCTTTGCAAAAACTTATTTCGCAGTTGAAGGCAAACATAGCCCAGCGCGATGAACTCGTTCGAAATATTGTAGACAGCTTAATGGCGGAGTTTGTAAAAACTCCGGGAACACTTAACGACGCTGAAAAACTTTCCATATTCAAGAAGGTCGATAACGGAAATTTATTTTATAACATCGAACGCACTATCAGCGATAATGTTCAATTCATGAAAGTTACGCAGATGACTCCCGATGATCTTTCGGGTATGAAGAAACAGTATAACGATTTCAGCAAGGTGTGGCGCCAGGTGGGGCCAAAGTTAGCCGATGTATATATGAATAAACGCGATAAAGCTTCCGAGATCGCTACCATCAACGGATTATTTTTTGACTGGAACAACCGCATCAACGAGGAAATTTGGGGACAGGTTAACCGCCTCTTCCGCATGAAGCAGCTATCAATTTTACCTTTTAAGAGCGGCGAGCAGTTTGTAAGCAGCGTAACTTCCTTTGTAGACGATGAAATAAAAAATCTGCCGGTTAAGGGTTCATCGCAAGCGGAAAAAACCTTTACAACATTTACGGACAGCGTTTATTTTAAGACTGTCGAACCGGTCTGGATTCCGCTTCTTGTAGAAAATAATATGATGACCGCCGCTAATAAAGATACAATCGAGAAAAGAATTTCGATGTGGAAGGAAAAAGTTGCGCCGGCTTCCAAAATGAATTGGGTTTACATCATCGGCGGAGTTGTAATTGTTGCCTTGATACTTGCTTATTTTATGAAAGGAAAGAAGAAGGTTGTTGCAGAAGAAGAAAAAACCGCATAGCATTTGTGCAGATTTATGCATGGCTGAAATTTGAAAAACCGGGTTTGCCCGGTTTTTTTATTGCGCCGAAATTTTTTCGAAGAGGCCTACGTAAAAACTTTTCCCGGGAAAAACTTCTTCAACCGAATTTTTTATTTCGATAATTCCCCTGTTACGGGCCACCTCTTTAAAGTTATCCGGATGGACCAAATGCATAAATGGTTTCAACAACCGTAGGGAAACGTATTCGGTTTCTGAAATAGCCGATACGTTTTCTCCGGCTAATTGCAGAACGATGCACATCAAACCGCCGGCTTTTAACCATCGAGATGTTTTCAGAATAAGTTTTTCAACCTCAACATACTCGAATATTAATGCGGCGTGAACAAAATCGAAAGAAGCGTCGCTCAATTCGAGTTCGTTCAAATCGGCACAGACAAGTTGAAGGTTGGGAACATCCTCGATAAACCAGGCCCTGCACTCGGCTACATCTCTTGTGTTGATATCAATTCCCACCACGCGTTCAATTTCCCTGCCGATTAGATGCTCAAATCCGTTACCGGCAGTACATCCCAAAACACAAATTGACTGCGGCTCATATTCATCCAGCACATCTTTGAAGATTCTGTTCAGCATTTGAAGCTGCATTACGTTCGGAGCGGACATGTGTCCTTCGTAATCCTCGGAAGGTATTTGCAGCCACGGATTATTGACTTTCTTTTTCAAAATTTTCCTGGATTTTTATCTCTTCCAATTACTTCAGATAGATTCCTTCGGTGAACCAGCCGCACCAATGTTTGTAAGAAAACACGGCTGTAATTCCCATGCTCGATTTTTTAAACGGTAAAACCTTTTCAGTAAAAGTATCCGAGTACTTGAAAACTTTACCGTGAAGCGTTCCTAAATTCAATTTGTTTACGGTTTTGGAAATCGTCATTAGTCCAAACGGAATTGGATACCGGCCGCACCACAAGGGCACTATCTTCTGTTTATCTTCGCCGGGCCAAATTTCTTTAGTAAGATTTTTAATCTGCGCCGGACCGATCATTCCTTCTAAAAATGTATGTAAAATTCTCCGGTCGTTATCGGTGCCAAGTTTATGCGCGGCAGCGTCCATTCCGTATGGTGAGTTATCGAAATCTTCACCGTAATGATTTGCGTCCGTAGAAATTAAAAAGAAAATATCTTTGCCAACTTTGAGGTTTTTAGACTTCACATATTCCGCAATAATTTTGGAAAGATCCGAGCTTACTGAATCCATCCGGCCGTAACTCATTTGAGTTACCATGATGGGTGTAATTTTAATACTGCGGTTATAATATTGTAAAAACGGAATCAATGCCTCGATGGAATGTTCTATTGTATGCGCTTTGTTGCTGACTATGAATCCGTCTTTCGGCAATCTCGATTTGATTAATTCCCTTAACGGAGAAATTCCTACATCGCCGTACGGCCCTTGCCATTTATCAAACTCATCAAGAATTAAAACTTTCGAGAGATTTCCCATTTCTTTACGAACCGTCCCGTGGGTCACGCCAAAAATTACGACTTCCTTTGTTTTGATAATTTTATAGAGCGGGTAATAAACCTTTCCGGCATAAAGATAATCGTCGTGAACCGAAATACCGGCAACTAATTTATCCGGATCATAATTTTTAGATTCTCCGTTTCTTGAAAGAAATTTGATAAAGTTGTTCATTTCTTCGGCGTTCCAGCAAAAGCCAACATTATCCCTGATAGGGCGGATTGTTTGAGAGTATAAGCTTGAAGCAATGGCGCTAATAATTAACGCAACAAGCAGAAAGAATAATTTTTTCATAATCAGTACCGGTTATTAATTCATTTCAATCTAAAAACTAAATTCCATTTCATCAAATAGAAATATGCGGATAATTTAAAAAACATTCATCGTATTAGTATAAACGATGGATGAATTAATTTTAAGACAGCGCGCTTTTTCCTATATTAATTTGTAACAAGCGGTAATTTATTTGGCTAAAGAAACTTGTCTTAAAGTTGGCGCTGTAAAATTCTAAAGAATGTTATCGTGTTCATTCAGCAACAGTGCAGCGTACTTGTTGAACGCCTCGGATTTATTTATCAGTCCGGCATATTCCCCGTTTTCCACAACCGGAAGACTGTACATTTTATTTTCTTCAAAAATTTTAATAACAATATCGAACGGTTCATTGATGTTTACTGTTAAGAAATCTTTGTTCATAATTTCATAAGCAAGCACAATATCGTACAGCTCGGAGTTAAGAAGAATTTCTCTAATATCGTCTAGATTAATTATTCCCGCTATTCTATTATTCTCGTTTATAACGGGATAAATGTTTTGCCTCGAGTTGGAAATTATTTCAATTAATTTTCTTAACGAATCCGTTGGGCGGACTATTTTAATGTTAGGTTCTATTATCTCTGTCAGATTGAATTGATGCGCAAGAACTTTTTCTTTATTGGATCTAAAATGAATTCCCTGTTTGGCAAGGACAGATGTATAAACCGACTCTCCCTGAAAATGCCTTGAGATAAAATACGAGAGTGCGGTTACAATCATTAGCGGAACAATTAGAACATAACCGCCGGTTATTTCCGCAATTAAAAATATACCTGTTAGCGGCGCGTGTATTACTCCGCTTAATATTCCCGCCATGCCCACAGCCAAAAAATTCACATGGTTAAGATTTGCAATGTGCAGCAGCGTCATTACGCGGGCTAAAAAGAATCCCGCCAGCGCACCTACAAGAAGCGAGGGGGCGATAATTCCTCCGTTGCCGCCCGAGCCCATTGTCAGCGATGTCGCAATCACCTTTACAAATACAGACAAAAATATTATGCCGAGAATTAAAAATTCATTTTGACCCAATTTGGAATATAAACCGTTTTCAAAAAGTGTTTTATAATTCAACACAAGAAGACCCGATATGGTATCGTACCCTTCTCCGAACAGCGGCGGCAAGATAAATATCAGCGCACACAGAACCAACCCGCCCAGTATTGCCTTCTTGTAACTATTTTTAAATTTGTGAAGATAGTTTTCAATATAAATAGTCGTTCTTATCATATAGATTGAAACGAATCCACAGAAAATACCGAGCATGATGTAAAAAGGAATTGCGTTCATCTGCCATCCCCCCGTAACCAGGAAGAATAGCTGGCCGCTGTACAAAAACTTTGAGACTACAGCCGAAGCTGCCGAAGAAATTAACAGCGGTATAAAATACGGGATAGATAAATCCGGAAGTAAAACCTCGAAGGCAAAGATTACACCGGCAATTGGACTGTTGAATATAGCGCTTATTCCGGCTGCTGAACCGCATGCGAGCAGCAATGTTCTAATTTGAATGTTGAGTTGAAGTTTCTTCGCAACATTTGATCCTATTGCGGCACCCGTAACTACAATAGGCGCCTCAAGCCCCGCCGAACCGCCTAACCCCACTGTAAACGCGCTGGTAATCATGTGCGTATAAGTTTTATGAACCGGTAAGTCGGAAGCCCGTTTTACTATTGAATAAATAATGTTGCTCAGCCCCCTCGAAAATTTTCCTTTCAGAAATATATTCACAAAAAGAACAGAGAGCACTATACCGAACATTGGAAGAAAAAATTTGATGGCCATTGCCGTTAAATTCTGCGGAAGCTCATGAGTAATTGTATGGATGTAACGAACAGTGTTTTTTAATACTACTGCGGCGAGGCCCGAGAAAATTCCAACTATTAAACTCGCAATTATAATAAATGTTTTTTCATTGATAATGCTTTTTAATCCGGCTAAAGAAAGGTTCTTATATAACTTCACACTGATTCCAATCCGTTGAGATAATTCGCAACAAAAATAGAAAAATTCAGAACTAAACGTTTAATCTATTCGTGAATTACATCGAGAGGCATTAAGAATATAGACATTTCTATCTTTATAAAACCCGCGTTCTAATTTGCAGTCATCCTGTTTGTAATATACGACGCTCAGCAAAAAATATTCTTCATAATTTATTTTTCTGTATCTTAACAATAGAATTCGACCACATGAATTTTTTTTAGATTGATTGTCAAAATAATTTCGGAATTGAAAATGAACACCACTGGGAAGAATCATTTTTTGTTTTCCGTTTTATTTATTTGGCTAATTTTTTATACAAGCGACGCCTACTCCGGCGGCAAATTGGATAGTCTCGCAAACCACGCCGTAAATATTTCACTCATGCATCTTATGAACAGTATTAATGAAGTACGCGATACAACTCTGTATCCCACATACGGAACCAAACAGCTTAAGTGGCAGCTAAAAAAATCCGATGACTGGACAAGCGGATTTTATCCCGGCTGTTTATGGTACGCTTATGAACTGAGCATAGATCATAAATTTGAAAAATGGGCAAGCGAATGGACATCTTCGCTCGAAGGAGAAAAAAATAATCCGGATACACACGATCTCGGATTTAAATTCATGTGCTCTTTTGGAAACGGTTTGAGATTAGAGAGGAACCGCGCGCCTAAAAATTATAAGAACATACTTTTAACGGCTGCCGCTACTTTAGCTAAAAGGTACAATCCTAAAGTCGAGTGCTTAAGCTCTAACTGGGATATGAAAAAAATTGATAATTCCTTTCCCGTCATTGTAGATATAATGATGAATCTTGATTTACTGTTATGGGCATCGGAAAACGGCGGACCGTTATACTACGCGGATTATGCGCGCAACCATGCCGTACAAACGGCCCGCGATTTTATTCGTCCAGACGGAAGCACTTACCACGTTGTGCGCTACAATAAAGACACCGGCGAAATCATTAATAAAGGAACGATTCAGGGCGCAGGAGATGAAACCACATGGTCGAGAGGACACGCATGGATAACTTACGGAATGGTAATGATGTATCGCTACACAAAGGATAAACCTTTTTTGGATACCGCAATTCGCCTTGCGGATTATTTTATAAATCATCTGCCAGCAGATCATGTTTCGCCGTGGGATTTTCAATCGGACATAAATTACAAGGATGTATCCGCCACATGTATTGTAACCTCCGCTTTGTTTGAGATGGTAACCTATTTGGAAAAAGATTCGTTGAGACAGCATTTTTTAAATGCCGCCGAATCTATGTTGACTTCGCTCTGCCGAGCGCCGTACCTCAACAACGATCTCTCAACTAACTGCATTCTCGATCACTCTGTTCAGTTTTTACCTATCAACAGCAACGTGGATGTGCCCTCGATATTTGCGGATTATTATTTTCTCGAATCGCTGGTTCGTTATCGAAAACTTATGAAAGCCGGCATAGTTAATTAATCGTATTCGGAAATTTTGTACGCTCACTGAAATAAAAAAATACCAACGCTTGTCAACAATCACTTAATCGACATAGTAAGGATTACGAAATGAATCTTATAAATAAATACAAAATATTTTTAGCGATTTCGGTCGGGATAATTTTTATACTGATCTCAATGCCGGCAAATGCCCAGTTAGCAGATGGCTCGATGGTTAAGGGCAGCGATAATTCGGTTTATATTATCGCCAAAGGAAAAGCATGCTGGATATCGGATGCAAATGTATTTAACGCATTGGGTTTCGATTGGAAGAATGTTAAAAAAATACGCGACGATGAACTAAAAAAAATTCCGAAAGGATGGCTGATTGTTAAAGCCGGAGGCAACGCGGTTTACGTGATTGTATTCGGTGTGGCGTGCAAAGTTACTGATATACCAACCCTTACACTTTTAGGATTTGATAAAGATATGATCCGGAATATCTCCGATGCGCAGTTGAAAAAAATTCCTCAGCAACTAATGGTTATAAAAGGAAAAGGCGCGCCGATTTATATTGTTAATAACGGCAAAGCTGTTTGGATTCCTTCGGAAAATATTTTTAACACTCTCGGCTTCGAAATGAAAAGAGTAATGAACGTTAAAGACGATTTAATCGGCAGAATCTCAACCTCTTCATTGCTGATTAGAGGCAATGACCAAAAAATTTATTTGGTTGATAAATACAAACGATATTGGATAAGCAGCGCCGCTCTTTTCAACAGACTCGGCTACGATTGGAATTCGGTAGTAGATTTTAATGATTCTCAGATAAATAAAATTCCCGAAGGGGAGCCGATTAAATAAAACATCCGGCGAAAAATATTCTTTGATTAGCTGGGGCCGGGTTTAATGTTGATAGTTTTATAAATTTAGTCCGCTTCGACAGATGCGGATTTTATTCCTTCCAAAATCATTTTTAGAGATAAAGCCGAGTCTCGAAAAA